>CAZFCG010000025.1:0-42481 GCA_964517595.1 uncultured Geobacter sp.
ACCAGCTCTATCAGCATAAACAACCAAAACTGCTAATGGAAAATCTGGGTTTAACCTTGAGCATTCACTGCTTCGCGTCCTCACGCCCGTCAGTCCGAGGAAGGAAGGAAGCTATGACCTCCATATGCCGCGAGGTCGCCCCCCCGTTCTCCGTCAGAAGACGCGCGCCGTTGGCGCCCATAGACACGCGGCCCGGCTGGTCGTCAAGGAGTCCCATCAGCGAAGAGGTCAGCATTCCGGCGTCGGTCACCTGAACGCCTGCCCCGGACTCCAGGATCTTGGACGCGATTTCACGGAAATTGTTCATATGAGGGCCGAAGAGTACCGGAACCCCTAGCGACGCCGGCTCCAGCAGGTTGTGTCCGCCCACGGGAACCAGGCTGCCGCCTACGAACACCAGTCCGGAAATGGAATAAACATCCATCATCTCGCCGACGCAGTCCATGAGAAGGGCCTCGCCGGGCTGCAATCCCCTTGGAGCTTCGGCAATGGACGAACGCCGGACATGATAAATTCCGTTGCGCTCCAGAAGGGCCGCAACCTCCTCCGACCTCTCCGGATGGCGGGGCGCCAGGATGAGAATGAGCTGAAGACCCTTCTGGATGAGACTTTGATACGCGGACAGAATCGATTCTTCCTCGCCCTGGTGGGTGCTGCCGGCAGTAAGGACCAGGCAATGGCCGGGAATCCGGTACCTGGCTCGCAGTTCGGCCTTTCTCTCATCCGGGGGAGTGACCACACCCAGGTCGTACTTGAGGTTTTTCGTAACGCAGACCCGGCCGACTGGCGCGCCTATGGCGACGATGCGGCGCGCATCCTCTCCCGTCTGCATGCACAGGGCGCTGAAATCCGGCAATACGGAACGGAATATTCTCGAAAAACGACGATAGCCCGCAAAAGACTTGTCGGAAATACGACCATTGGCGAGAATCACCGGTACGCCCATGAGTCTGGCCTGCCTGAGGAAATTCGGCCATATCTCGGTTTCGACCACCACTATCAGGGAAGGATGGACGATCTTCAGCGTCCTTTTGACAAACAGGCTGAGGTCCAGTGGAAAGTATATGCATAGATCCGCATCCCGGATACCCTCGCCGATCCCCTGGCCGGTCTCCGTGACAGTGGAAAGGACTATGAGGTGATCCGGATAGCGGGATTTCAGGGCCTTCAGCAGGGGCCGGGCCGCCATGGTCTCCCCTACGGATACGGCATGCACCCATATGGTGTCCCGCCCGGCGAGAAAAGCGGCCTTTTTCCTTGAGAGAAAACCAAGACGCTCTCCCATTCCCTTCTTCAGCCTCCCCCTCCGGAGACTGCGGATGAGATAGAAGGGAACAAGAAGGGGAACGGCAAGGATTAGAAGTATGTCGTAAACGAGGTAGAGCATGCTCATTTCATAATCCGGCTTGCTTCAAGTCGGTGATGTCAGCGCCGGGCCTTCTCGTTTACCCCTCACCCCTGCCCTCTACCGGAGGGCGAGGGTAAAAGCAAGTCCTCTCCCAGAGGGAGAGGGTGGCCGAAGGCCGGCTGAGGGGTAAAGGTGGACGGATGTAGGGAAGTCTTAACCGCGATCAATGCCCATCAGGATCTTGTTCCCCGGTGTCGTGCCGTTGTTCAGCGGCAAACTGCATTTCATAGAGCTTCTTATATGTCCCGCCCGCTTCCAGAAGCTGCTGATGGGTTCCCTGCTGGACAATTTCACCCTTCTCCAGCACCACAATTTTGTCCGCATGGAGAATGGTGGACAGTCTATGGGCAATGACGAATGTGGTGCGGTTGGCCATGAGGTTATTTATGGCCTGCTGAACCATCTGCTCGCTTTCCGTGTCCAGGGCGCTGGTGGCCTCATCCAGGATGAGAATGGGCGAATCCTTTAGAATGGCGCGGGCAATGCATATCCTCTGTCTCTGCCCCCCGGAAAGACGCACGCCGCGATCGCCTATGCATGTCTCGTATCCCAGCGGCATCTCCATGATGAAATCATGGGCGAAGGCCGCCCTTGCCACGGCCTCCACCTCCTCGTCCGAAGCCTCCGGTCTGCCGAATCGTATGTTGTTGGCAACGGTGTCGTTAAATAGTGTTGTTTCCTGGTCCACCAGGGAAATCTGCCGGAGGAGATCCCTCATCCTTATGGAACGGACATCGATCCCGTCTATCAGGACTTTTCCCTCCGACACGTCATAGAAACGGGTGATAAGGGACACCAGGGTGGTCTTTCCACTGCCTGACGGCCCCACAAGGGCGACGACCTCGCCCTTTCGCGCCTCAAGACTGACGTTGCGCAAAACGTATTCATCCTGATAGGAAAAGGATACATCCTCAAAACGGACCTCTCCTCTGGCCGTGCCCAGCGCGATGGAGTCCGGCCGGTCGCTGATCTCCGGCTTCTCATCCAGTATCTCGAAAATCCTTTCCGCCGCGCCAAGGGATCGCTGGAGAACGTTGTAGGAAGTAAGCAGTTTCCTCACAGGCGCATAGAGCATGACCATGGCCGCGATGAAGGAGAAGAACTCCGGCGCGGTCATGGAGCCCCGCATGACCAGTGTCCCTCCGAACCAGATAACCGCCGCTATTCCCAGGGAGGTTATGACTTCCATGACCGGCGTAGAGAGGGATGTGTACTTGATGGTCCTTCTCATAAAACCGTAAAACTCCCGGTTCACGGCGCCGAACTCCGCCACGACCTTCGGCTCCAGGCCGAAAGCCTTGATAACCTTGATGCCGGAAAAGGTTTCCTGGAGTATCTTGGAGATGTCACCCAGCTTTTCCAGGCTCTGCCCGGAAAGACGCTTGATACGCTTCCCTATCTTGCGTGCTGGATATATTGTCAGAGGGATCGCGATGAAGGCCATAACGGCCAGTTGCCAGTTGCGGTAGAACACCACTCCCAGGAGGGCAATGGCTGTAACCCCTTCTCGCATGACGCCGGTAATGACATTGGCCACACCCTCCTGCATGGTAGTCACATCGTTCAGAACACGCGACATTAGGGATCCGGAACGGTGGCGATGGAAAAACCCCAGGGAGAGCGTCATGTTCTTGCGATACAGGTCATCACGGATGGACTGGATGGCCAGCTGGCCGGCTGTGCCCAGAAAGTATTCGTAAGTGAACCGGCAGATACCCCGCACCAGGAACAACAGGATTATGCCCAGAGGAAGGAGCACAAAGATCGTCATATCCTTCTGGGTGAATATCTTCTTCAGCACCGGTTCAACCATGTAGGCGATGGCGCCGTCAAGCCCTGCAACGCCAAGGGTGGCGAAGATCGCAATGGCAATTCGCCACCAGTGGGGCCTGCTGTAGCTCAGAAGTCTTTGAAAAAGCGGCATTTATTTTCCCATATTACCTTATCAGTTCCACCAGAATGCCTGCTACCCGGGATGAACAATCACCTTCACCCAGCCTTTCGGAGACAATCCTCAGATTATCCCTGATGTCCTCCGCATAGGAAGAGTCATTCAGAATCCTTCCTGTCTCCTCCGCGATAAATTCCGGATTTGCCTCATGCTGGATCAGCTCCTTTACCACCCTTTTGTTTGCCACAATGTTGCATAGGCCGATGTGTTCAATCCGTATGAGCCGTTTGCCGATGAAATAGGTCAAAGGCGACACCTTGTAGATAATCACCATGGGGACGCCCAGCAACGCTATCTCCAGGGTCACCGTACCGGATACCGTTATGATGACGTCACACACCTGTATCACGTCGCGACTCTTTCCCTCAACCACGATGACGTCCAGAGCGCTAGCATCGAGAAATGGCTCAATGTCGTCTCGTGAAAGGCTGGAGGCAAGGGGGAGAATAAAGCGAAGGTCGGGAAACCGGTTCTTCAGAATACGCGCCGCTTCAATTATTGTCGGCAGATGGGCTCGGATCTCCTGGGTCCGGCTGCCCGGAAAGAGACCTACGGTGCGGCTGTTCGCGTCGAGACCGAACGCGCGACGCGCCTCTTCCAGGCCCATTTCAGGACGGACAGCATCCACCAGGGGGTGCCCGACAAAGGAAACCGCCACTCCTTCCTTCTCATAGAAGGGTACCTCGAAGGGAAAGACCACGGCCATCCGGTCCACCAGACGTGCAATCTTTTTTACCCTGCCGCTCCGCCAGGCCCATATCTGTGGGCTGATATAGTAGAGCACCTTTACGCCGGATGTTCTGGCTACGGCCGCCAGACGGAGATTGAAATCCGGATAATCGATGAGGACAAGGAGATCGGGGGGTGATTTTCGCAGGCATTCCTTAAGCTTCAGGAAAGCGCGGAGGATCGTCGGAAAATGAGACAGAACCTCGACGAGCCCCACCACGGCCATATCCCTTGCATCCACCAGCGTATCAACCCCGACGCGGCGCATCAAAGGGCCGCCCATGCCGAAAAAGGTCAGTGAAGGGTCGATCGCCAATGCCTCCCTTACCAGCCCGGACCCGTGCAGATCCCCGGATGCCTCGCCGGCGACAATCATGACCCGTTTACTCAAAACATACTCCTCGGTGGTGTTCCGGCCTGGACTTCCGCATGGCAGGAGCGATGGCCGGATATCTACGAAAGCGCGCCTTTCACTGCCTCGGCCACGGCGCGTACCTGTTCGTCCGTCATTTCAGGAAACATGGGGAGAGAAAGACACTGTGAGGCGGTCGCCTCCGACACGGGAAGAGATACTGATCGATATTCGTCCGCGAAGACCTTCTGACGATGCAAGGGAATGGGATAATATACAGCGGATGCAATATCCGCGGCCTTGAGCGCCGCCATGATCCGGTCCCGTTTTGTTGTCAGCATGGTGTACTGATGGAACACATGAGTTCCCTTATCGTCCTGAAACGGAATCACCACTTCCGTATCCCTCAGAAGCTGGTCATAGAGGGCGGCTACCCTTCTGCGTCCCTTGTTGAACTCCTGGATACGTTTCAGTTTTGTCCTCAGCACAACCGCCTGAATCTCGTCGAGACGGCTGTTGTATCCGATAGCGTCATGATGGTAACGCTCCCTGCTGCCATGATTGCGAAGTGTCCGGACGGAGTCGGCATGTTCTTCCGAGAAAACGGTAATCATGCCGCCGTCGCCGTAACAGCCGAGATTCTTGCTGGGAAAAAAGCTGAAGCAGCCGAAATCGCCCATTGCGCCGGTCATTTTGGCGCCATATGCGGCGCCAAACGACTGGGCGCAGTCTTCCACCAGAAGGAGACCGTTCCTTTGGCACAGGGAGAGGATCGGCGCCATGTCCGCGGGCTGTCCGAAGAGGTGAACCGGAAGCACGCCGCGCGTGGCGGGAGTCATGGCCTCTTCTATCTTTGTCGGATCTATATTGAAGGTGCGCGGGTCGATGTCCACGAAAACAGGCGTAGCGCCCAGGTAGCGGATGGCTTCTGCTGTGGCGATAAAGGTAAAGGGAGTTGTTATCACCTCATCGCCCGGGCCTATCCCGGCGGCAGCCAGAGCCAGGTGGAGGGCGTCGGTTCCCGAGGCCACGGCGACAGCGTGCCTGACTCCCAGAAATTCGGCCGCCTCCTTCTCAAAAGCGGAGACGTTTGGGCCAAGGATGAACTGGCAATTTTCCAGCACGTCACGGATGCCGCGCTCAATTTCATCCTGAAACTGCTTGTATTGGGTATGGAGATCAACCATTGGAATCATAAAAAACACCTGGTAAGAAAGATTTTTGTTAATAGAGGAATTTTCGCGAAAGGAGGACATTCCCGGCAAATCCGAGGAGTTTCAAAAATACGGATATCAGAGTTTTTTGTTAATCAGGAGAGCCGTCTCCAGGGCGCGTCTTCCGTCTTCGCCGGTGACTTCGGGGGTCCTGTTTCCCGCAACCGCTTCAAGAAACGATGCGATCTCATCCTTCAGGACGTCGCCCTGCCCCAGTTCCCGCTGATCTATGGTCACATTTGGAACGCCCGGGAACATCTCGCCGTTACCCTTGCGGAAAACAGCGACCTTTTTGTTCTGAAAATCCATGGTAATGTAGGCGTCTGGCTGGAAGATACGCATCCTCCTCTCGCTTTTCAGGCTGATACGGCTGGCCGTGACGTTAGCGACGCATCCGTTCTCGAAGAGGATGCGGGCGTTGGCTATATCCTCCTCTTCGGTAAAGACCGGGGCGCCGATGGAGTCAATGCGCTTGATGGGCGAGCGGATGATATGCTGGATGATGTCGATGTCGTGGATCATCAGGTCCAGCACCACGTTTACATCGGTTCCCCTCGGCTTGAACGGCGCGATGCGAATGGATTCGATGAACCGCGGATCGGTCAGGATATCATCAAGGGCTACCACAACCGGATTGAACCGCTCCAGGTGACCAATCTGAAGGACCGCGCCGGATTCCCTGGCGGTACGGATAAGTTCGTCCGCCTCTTCCAGGGTAGTTGTCATGGGCTTTTCCAGGAGAACGCCCACCCCGTTGCGAAGAAAATCCCTGGCAACCTCGTAATGACACTGGGTCGGCACGGCAATGCTCACGGCGTCGACCATGCCCATGATATCGCTATGGTTTGCGAAGGCGCCAGCCCCCAGCCTTCCGGCAACGGATTGAGCCCGTTCCATGTCTACGTCCGCCACCGCGACCAGCTCGGCGTTTTCCAGAGCAGCGTACTTTTCAGCGTGAAAGCCGCCCAGATATCCGACACCAACCACGGCGGTCCTGATTATTCGGCTCACCGGCAAATACCCCTTTCGGATTTTTCGACGAATTCAACGAAATGAGCGACTTCCGGAGACTGGGGAATCTCTTTTTTGATGCGGGAGAGGGCCTCTTCCACCAGGAGTCCGGAACGGATCAGGATCTTGTATGCCTTTTTCAGGTCGGAAACAACCTTATCGGAAAACCCGGAACGCTTGAGGCCCACAAGATTCAGACCATGGAGGGTCGCCCTGTCTCCGGCTGCTATTGTATAGGGAGGCACATCCTGACCAACCATGGCGCCGCCTCCAACCATGACGTGGGCGCCTATTCTGACAAACTGATGGACCGCCGAAAGGCCTCCCAGGCGGGCGTGATCCTCCACCCATATATGACCTGCCAGGGTGGAACCGTTGGCCATGATGACGTGATTTCCGATATGACAATCGTGGGCCACATGACAATAGGCCATGAACAGATTGTTGTTCCCTATCGTGGTCTCTCCGTCACCTGTCACGGTCCCCAGATGGATTGTCGCGAACTCGCGGATTATGTTGCCGTTTCCGATCTTCAACCGGGTCTGTTCTCCCCGGTATTTGAGATCCTGGGGCACCGCGCCTACGGATGAGAGATGGAATATCTGGTTGTCTTCGCCTATTTCCGTCCATCCGTCAATAATGGCGCTGGGGCCAATCCTGGTGCCCCGACCTATTTTCACATGCCCGCCTATCACTGCGTACGGACCAATCTCGACGTCCGTGTCGACCAAGGCGTCTGGATGGACTATGGCGGTTGGATGTATCATCAATTTCTCCTGACCTGATCAGCTGTCGGCGAAGGTTGCCTTCAGATCAGCATCGGCGACCAGCTTTTCCCCGACATAGGCCTTCCCGTTGAACCCCCATATACCGCGTCGATTCAGGGTCGTTACCATCTCGAGGCGCAAGACATCGCCCGGAAACACCGGCTTTCTGAACCGCGCGGCGTCAACGGAAAGAAAATAGCACACCTTCTTCCGGATTTCGTCATCTGAAGCAAGGTACGCCAGTATGCCCCCGACCTGGGCCATGGCTTCAATAATCAGGACACCCGGCATGACCGGGTGTCCTGGGAAATGCCCCTGAAAAAACGGCTCGTTAATGGTAACGTTCTTGATACCCACAATGCGCTTGCCCGGGTCCAATTCCTGTATCCTGTCCACCAGGAGAAACGGATAGCGGTGGGGAAGGATCTTCATTATCTCTTGTATGTCAAGCATCAGGAACTCCTTTTTTGTCTTTCATTTCATGGATTCCAGTTTTGCTTCCAGTTCCTGGACCTTTTTCTCAAGAGCGTTCACCGTCTTCCGAAACTCCGGCAGTCTGGGAAAAACAGACGCGGCCCTGAGCCATTCCTTGTGGGGAAAGGCCGGATAGCCGCTGAGTATCTGACCGGACGGAATGCTGTTATGAACCCCTGATTTCGCGCCGACCATGACATTGTCGCCAATCTCCAGGTGACCGACAATGCCCACCTGCCCGCCGATGGTGACATGCTCCCCCAGCTTGGTGCTACCCGATATTCCGGTCTGAGAGACGATAATGCAGTTTTCCCCGATTACGCAATTGTGGGCTATCTGCACCAGGTTGTCGACCTTGGTCCCTTTTCTTATGAGGGTCAGCCCCAGGGCCGCCCTATCGATGGTGGTGCATGCTCCTATCTCCACATCGTCCTCGATGACCACCACCCCAATCTGGGGTATCTTCTGGTATGCCTTACCGTCCGGCGCATAACCGAAACCGTCGCTCCCTATAACCACCCCGCAATGGATAATGACGCGGTTCCCTATACGGCACCCTTCCCGTATGGAGACATTGGCATGGATAATGGTGTTCTCTCCCACCTCGACGTTCTCGTAGAGGACAGCGCCGGGGTGAATGACCGAACCTCTGCCCAGCTTCACGTTGTCACCCACATAGGCCCCTGGATAAATCGTAATCCCCTCTCCCAGCGTAACGTTGTTACCTACAAAGGCGCCGTCCATCACGCCCCTGGGCACAACCGGGTTCACGTGGAATATGGTGAGAAGCTTGGCAAAGGCAAGATACGGATTCTTCACTTCAATGACATTACGACCATATCTTTCCGCCCCGTGGGAAACGATAACAGCGGTCGCCCTGGTGGTGGCCACCTTTCCCGCGTATTTAGGATTCGCGAGGAATGTTATCTGCCCTTCCGCGGCCTCATCCAGAGTACCGAGGCTTGAAACAACGGCGTGTTCATCTCCGATAACCTTTCCACCCAGAATGGCGGCAAGTTCTTTCAGGCTCTTTTCCACCATTCCCCCCTATCGTTTAACAGAATTGACCAGAGCAAGGACCTTGTCCGTGAGATCAACCTTTTCGTCAGCAAAGATCATGCTGTCATTTCTGATGAAGATGAAGGTATATCCATTCTTCCGGCCGTATTCTCGCACCACCTTTTCGATATCGGTCAGGATCCTTCGAGTCAATTCCTCGTCCTTGGCCTGGAGATCATCCTGGGCGTCTTTCTGAAGCCGCTGCAGATCCTTGAGAAGCTGCTGGTACTCTTTTTCCTTGGAGCTCTTCGCCGACTCGGAAAGAAGCTGACCCTGTTTCTCTATTACATCCTTGAGCTTCTTCATCTCTTCCTGCTTGCGGTTGATGTCTTCCTGGTACTTCTTGACCTTTGCCGTCAATTGGTCCTTTGCGTCTTTGCCCGCTGCCGAAAGATTCAATACCTTCTGAATATCCACGTATCCCAGTTTGGCGTTGTCCGCGGCAAAACACCCCACTGGAATGGCCATTGCCAGAGAAACAGCCATTACCGTAATAATCCCTTTCATTTCCATTCTCCTTTTCCTTGAATAAGTAATGATGCAATACTGGACTGTTTTCTTCATCCGGACAAATCGTTAATTCGTCCGGAGGGTACCTTGAGTTGGAAAACCTCTTTAGAAAAAGCCTCCGATGGAAAATTCAAACCTACCGCTTCTATTATCGATTCCATCCCTGGGATTGACCGGGAATCCATACTCCAGACGCAAAGGCCCCATGGGAGAATACCATCTTATTCCCAGTCCATAGCTCATGAGCATCTTCGAGAAGTATTGCTCACCCGAGGCGTATGAATTACCCGCGTCGAAGAAGGCAACCCCTTTCAGGCCAAAGTCTTTCACTATGGGGAATATATAGTCCACATTCAAAATGGCTTCCTTCACGCCGCCAACGTACACACCGTTGACAATAGGGCTGACGGTGCGTGAAGAGTAACCGCGGATGGTGTTGATGCCACCCAGATAGAACTTTTCGTCTATGGGGATCTCCTTTCCACTGCGCATCATGTAACCCAACTCTCCGCGCACGGAAAGGACCGTCTTCCATAACATGGGGAAATAATATCCGGACTGCCCGATGAAGCGGGTAAAGCGCTGGTTGCCGCCAAGACCGGCATACTCAGCGGAAAATGAGCCGGTAAAGCCCTTGCTGGGATCAAGTCGGTAATCGGTGGTGTCCAGGCTGATGCTGCCGTAAAGCGAACCCACCGTACCGCTGGTCTCGCCCAGGAGTATGGGATTCTTCTGATAGGCTTCCGAGAGATCGAACAGGCTTTTCACCTCGTATTTGTACATCCAGAAGGTGGACAGACGGTCGGAGATCTTGTAACCCGCCTTGATATCGCCGCCGGTGACCCTTCTGGTATAGTCTTCATACTCCCTTTCCGAACGATAGATATCGAAACCCAGGGTCCAGTTGGAATCCAGGAAGTACGGATCGGAGAGCCCGATATTGTACAACTGGGTCTTCCCGCCCAGCGCCGCGGCCAGGGTCCCCTTCAGACCGAGTCCGAGAAAGTTGTTCTGCTGGATAGAGCCCTGGCCGATAACGCCGTCGGATGAGCTGTATCCGGCGCCGACGCTGAACTGCCCCGTTGACTTTTCCTTCACCTCGGTGTTCAGATTCAGTTTGTCGGGCGAGCTTCCCTTTGCCGTAGCAATATTAGCGCTTTCAAAGAAGCCGAGGTTCTCGATGTTCTGCTTGGTCCTTTTCAGTCCCGTACTGCTGTACAACTCTCCTTCCGCAACCCTGAATTCCCTGCGAACGACCTTGTCGCGGGTCTTGGTATTGCCGCTGATATTGATGCGCTCAATGTAGATCAGATCACCTTTCTCGAACTCGTAGGTGATGTCGATGATCTTCTTGTCCGCGTCGATTTTGGACAGGGGGGTCACATTGGTGAAGGCGTATCCCCTGTCGGCGTATATATCGGTCAGAGCAATTACATCGTTGCGGAGGACTTCCCGGCTGAAGACCTCTCCCTTCTGCAGCTTGATCTTGCTCGCCAGGGTCTCCCTGGTCTCCAGAAGGTCACCCTTGAAATCTATGGCGCCGGTGCGGAACTGCTCCCCTTCTGTTATGGCGATGTTTACTTCAAGACCACTCTTGTCGGGAAGGAGCGTGACGCGGGGTTCCCCTACCTTGACGTTAACGTAGCCATTGTTGAAATACAGATCCGCAATTCGATTTACATCGTTCTTCAAGGCCTCTTCTTTGTAGGTCCCGGCCCCCGTGATCCAGGAGAGAAACCATTTCTCTTTGGTTTCCATCTGCTTGCGGATCTTTTTGGCGGAAAAGACCTTGTTGCCTTCAAAGCGGATGTTCTTGATGAGGACCTTTTCCCCCTCTTTGATATTCAGGGATATCCTGACGCCTCGTTCACTCGATTTTGTGATGGTCGCATTTACATCAACCAGGTAGTAACCTTCGTCGGTATAGAGTTTTTTGACTTTCTTGACACCTTTTGCCAGCTCGCCGCTGGAAAAAACGCTGTTGGCCTTGAAACCGATTGCATCACGAATCTTGTCGTTGGCGATCTCCTTGTTTCCGATGATCTTGACGCCTTCCACGTAAGGCTTCTCCACGACCTGAAACAACAGTGACACCCCGTTCGCGGCGCTGGTCGCCTCTACCCTGACATCCTGGAAGATGCCTACACGGTACAGGGCCTTGACATCCTCGTTTGCCTTATCGGGCGAATAAGGCTCCCCTACCTTGCTCTTCAGAACAGGCATCAAGGCCGATGTCTCCCGTGTCCGGTTCCCCTTGATTACGATATCCGTTACCGGCTCGTTGCCAGCTGAAAGGACACCGGGGAAAAAGGCCGCCATCAGTAGAATTATAAAAGCCTTGCCGAAACAGGACATGAAATCTTCTCGAATCCTTCCGATAAAATTGATTATTGGTTCCACGGATTATCATTCTCCTGAATCCGGCCGTCCACCAGGCGGATAGTCTTGCCCATCCTGTCAGCCAACCGTTCGTTGTGGGTTACGATGATTAGTGTCAATCCTGTTCTTTCCTGGATACCCGACAGAAGATCATGGACCTCTTCGCTGGTATTCCTGTCCAGGTTTCCGGTGGGCTCATCCGCCATCAACAGGGCGGGAGACATAACAAGCGCGCGTGCGATGGCAACCCGTTGCTGTTCGCCGCCAGACAATTCCCCGGGTTTGTGGGTCAGCCTGTGGGAAAGCCCCACGTCATTAAGCAGACTGGCCGCTGAATCCAGGGCCTCCTCCTTTGCCACACCGCCTATCAGAGCGGGCATCATTACATTTTCCAGAGCCGTGAACTCCGGCAGAAGATGGTGAAACTGGAAGACAAATCCGATGGACCTGTTCCTGAAGGACGCCAGTTCACCGTTACCCATCGAGAAAACGTCATTACCCCTGAAAAGCACCTCGCCGGACGTGGGACGATCCAGTGTCCCGATGACATGCAGCAGGGTGCTCTTCCCCGCGCCCGAAGCGCCCACAAGGGCGATGGTATCCCCTTCCGCCACCGACAGGTCGATGCCGTTGAGCACATCTATACGCGTCCTCTCCGTAAGGAAGGATTTGCGTAGATCCCTGACCCGAAGGAGGACATCACTCATAGCGCAAAGCCTCCGCGGGGGGCAGGCGGGAACCCTGCCATGAGGGATAGAGGGTCGCTATGAAGGATATGAATACGGCTGTCACTGAAATAAGGAGCACATCTCCGGGAACCACCTGCGACGGGAAGTGATCCAGATAGTAGACATCGCGGCTGAAGAGCTCGAATCCCGTAACCTTCTGTATGAACGAAACGATAGACTCCAGATTCAAGGAAACCAGAAGACCGCTCAGCACGCCGATCACCGTTCCGGCGGTCCCGATGATGAGACCTTCCAGAATGAAGATTTTCATGATGCTCCGGTTTGTGGCGCCCATGGATTTGAGAATAGCTATATCCTTGGTCTTTTCCATGACCACCATAAACAGGGTTGAGGCGATCCCGAATGCGGCCACCAGGACAATCAGGGTCAGAATGATGAACATGACCATCTTTTCCGTCTTCAACGCGAAAAGGATGTTCTTGTTCATCCGCATCCAGTCCCTGGCGAAATAGTCGTAACCCAGGCTCCGGTTAATCTCACCGGCTATCCTGTCCGCGTGATATACATCGGCCACCTTGAGCTGGATCCCGGTCACGGCCTTGTCGAGGGAAAGAAACTCCTGCGCCTCGTGAAGTCCCACATAGGCCAGTGTCGAATCATATTCAAACATGCCCGTGTTGAAGAGTCCTGCGACCCTGAATCTTTTCATCTTGGGCGCCATGCCGAAAGGGGTCAGATTTCCCAGTGGAGACACAATATTTACAGGATCCCCCAGGAAAAGGTTGAGGTTTTTAGCCAGCTCCTTCCCGAGGATGACACCCGGCAGGACATCGGCGTCAGTGCCGGCCTGGCCTCCTTCGAGGTCCGTCAACCGCCCCTCCACCAGCGACTTGTTCAGGTTCGTCACCTGGATGTCGGTTTTGGGCTCGATACCCCGCAAGACGACGCCGGACACATTTGAGCCCGTGGAAAGCATGACCTGGCTATAGACGAAGGGCGTGGCGGCGACGACCCCGGGGACCTTCTTGAGTTTTTCCATCACCCCGGAGTATTCCTCGATCTCGCCCCCGCTTTTCAGAACAACGACGTGGGCGTTAGTGCCCAGGATCTTTTCCTTGAGGTCCTGCTCAAAACCGGTCATTACCGCCAGAACGACGATGAGGGCCATTACCCCAAGGGCGACACCGGCCGTTGATATGAAGGTTATTATGGAAATGAAGGTGGACTTGCGCTTTGCCCTCAGGTACCGCAACCCGATGAGAAGCTCGTAAGACATTATCTGGATTCTTTCCTCAACTGCGGGAAGAGGATAACATCCCGGATGGAAGGCGAGTCCGTCAGCAGCATGACCAGCCTGTCGATACCAATGCCTTCGCCTGCCGTAGGCGGCATCCCGTGCTCAAGGGCCCGGATATAATCTTCATCCATGAAATGGGCTTCCTCATCACCCTTGTCTTTCGCCGCCACCTGCGCGAGGAACCGCTCCTTTTGATCCACCGGGTCATTCAGCTCGGAAAACGCATTGGCAATCTCCCGGCCCGCGCAAAAAAGCTCAAACCGGTCCACAATATCAGGGTTCTTGTCGCTCTTTCTGGAAAGTGGTGACACCTCGGTGGGATAGGAGGTGATGAATGTCGGCTGGATAAGTTTCGTTTCCGCCACTTCCTCGAAGATCTCCGTGATCAGCTTTCCATAGCCGATATCATCCGGCAGGTCGAGTCCGATGGACCTGGCATAGCTGAGCGCCAGGTCCCGGTCATCGAGGGACTTGGCGTCTATGTCACCATACTCCAGAATCGCTTCACGGACAGAGAGCCTCTTCCACGGGCTCTTGAAGCTGATGGTTTCACCCTGATACAACACTTCGTCGGTCCCATAAAGGCTGTTGACCACATGACGGAAAAGTCCTTCCGTGAAATCCATCAGGTCTTCATATGTGGCATAGGCCTGGTAAAACTCCATCATGGTGAATTCCGGATTGTGACGAACGGAAATCCCCTCATTGCGGAAGTTGCGGTTAATCTCGAAGACCTTGTCAAAGCCGCCAACCACAAGCCTCTTCAGGTACAGCTCCGGAGCGATTCGCAGATAGAGCTGCCTGTCCAGGGCATTGTGAAAGGTGACAAAGGGCTTGGCGGTGGCGCCGCCCGGGATGGGCTGCATCATCGGCGTCTCAACCTCCAGAAAATCCTGGCGGAGCATGAACTCGCGGATGAGCTGGATTATTTTCGCCCTCTTGTAAAAGACTTCTTTTACTTCCGGATTGACGATCAGGTCGACATATCTCTGGCGGTAGCGTGTTTCCACGTCCGTCAGGCCGTGGAACTTCTCCGGCAGCGGAAGCAGAGACTTGGTGAGAAGCCTTATTTCCTGGGCATGTATGGAAAGTTCTCCGGTCTTTGTCCTGAAGGGATACCCCGTCACACCGACGATATCACCGATATCCAGTGTCTCGAAAACGGCAAAGGCTTCTTCTCCCAGGGTGTCTTTTCTGACATATACCTGGAACCTGCCTTTCCTGTCCTGGATATGGATAAAGGCCGCCTTGCCGAATGATCTGCGCGCCATCATCCGTCCGGCGAAAACAAGCCTGTCGGAGGGGTCTTCCGCGATGGACTCCAGATGACCGTATGCCTTGAACAGGTCTTCCGAAGTGTGAAGCGGCTTGAAGTCGTTGGGATAGGGATTGACCCCCGACTCCCACATTGAATCAACTTTTTTTCTTCGCTGCAATAAAAGTTCGCTGAGCTCTTCCAATAGTCACAAACCTTTCTGAACCTTGGCGGATAACAGTTCAAGCATGCTTAATAAACCGGCAAATTAACCCATTTCAGAACGTTAATCAAGCAAAAAGGACCGCTGGTCAAAATGGCCCGTCAACGGCAGGCAGGCCGCCCGGGCCCGGACTCCCTGGTTGCTGAGGGATACCGTCTCCGCGATATTAACCCAGTCATCCGGCTTCCGGCATTGGGTGAAGATTCATCGCCTGCCGATCTCCAGGGATTGAGAGCCGCCGGCAATACAGCCTTTGAAATGGGATTTGCCGAGGTATTCACCCTGCCAGTAACCGGCCGCCTCTCCCGGAGGGAGGCTCTTGCCGGAGGTGTTTCTGATGGTGAAGGAAAGGAAGGGGGCCGGCCCTTTTGTATGCTTTTCAGCATCCAGGGGAAGTCGAAAGGAGGCAACGGCGGCCAGGTCCGCCGCGACGGGATAGGTCAGGGGATCCGCTCCAGAGGCGTCGGCCAACATCGCGGGGACCACCGATACAGCGGTGAAGCGCGCGACAGGTGGGAGCTTGGCACGCATGACCGTTTCCGCGCTCCCCTGGCCCGAAAGGCGGAAATCGTACCACGGGGTCCAGACAATCCCCGAAACGAGGCATGAGTACCGGATTCGTCCGTCCTGGCGCGACAGCCAGACACGGGCCGATTTACCGGTGGAAGTGTTTTTCTCCAGAGAGGCGATCTTTCCTTCCACGGAGGCAAGTTCTCGCTCGGTTTTCCTTCGGGCCGCATGAACGGATTCCAGTTGGGCAACGGCAAAGGCGGTTCCCTTGCGCGCCGTATCCAGCGGATCGGGGTTGTTTTTGGTCTTGCGCAGAGCCCTGCTGCTGTGTGATTTCACAGCCGCCCGGAAAATCCCTTCCCTGTCCTTCAGTTCCTTCAGTCTGTCCGTCAAGTGAGCCTTCCTTTCCATCATGACGGCCAGCTCCCTGGCATGACGTTTCGCCGTTTCCACATTCTCAACCTGGACGCGAAGCACCGAGCAATTGCCCACGGGTTTGATGCGAAGGGTATCGGGAAGTATTTTATCCGGCAGAGGAAATTCCACATATCCCTTGCGGGCGACAACCTCTTTCTCGACCAGCGCTCCGTCAAGATAAATGACTAGAGATTCCGGCGCGGCAGACACAGGGACGCCGGAGGCAAATAGAATGAAGACGCAAAGAAGAATCCTCATATTCCCCTCCGAAACCGTTTTTCTCACTCTCCTTTATCCACCCCGCCCAAATGAAGGATGGTCACCCACTCGCTCTCTGAAACCGGCTGTATGGAGAGCCGGCTGCGCCGGAGCAGTTCCATTCCGGATAGCGCGGGGGTAACCTTGATTTCCTCAAGGGTTACTTCGCGGCGGAAGCGTCTGACGAATCGGACATCAACCATGTACCAGATGGGGTTATCCGGGGCGCAGCGGGGATCAAAATGTTCAGTGTGCGGATCCAGCGCGGTCCGGTCGGGATATGCGCCACGCACGACTTCGGCAATCCCGACTACACATGGGCGGGGTATGTTGCTGTGGTAAAAAAGCACTCCATCCCCCTCGGCCACCTCGTCCCGCAGCAGGTTACGCGCCTGGTAGTTTCTTACACCGTCCCAGGGCTCGGTTCGGTCCGGCCTCCCTTCCAGGTCGTCAATGGAAAAGCAGGAGGGTTCGGATTTGAACAACCAGTATCTTCGCTTCCTCGGCAATTAAGATCCTCCGCGAACCTGTTGGGCAGTCTGAAATTCAATACTATTTTCGGCAGTTGGAGCCATCCTTCGTTCACTTCGGACAACCCCAACTGCCGTTTTCAGGTTCAATACTTCATGACAGCTGGTGAAGAAAGAGTCCGCTTCTCAGCTTGGGTTCGAACCAGGTGGACTTGGGAGGCATGATCTTGTCCGCATCGGCAAGCGCCATCAACTCCTCCAGCGATGTGGGGTGCAGTGAGAAAGCCACCTGGTATTCACCACCATCCACGAGCCTGACCAGCTCCTCGATTCCCCGGATGCCGCCGATGAAGTGTATGCGCTGATCCGTGCGGGGGTTACGGACACCGAGAACCGGGCTCAGAAGCTGGTCCTGAAGTATAGAGACATCCAGGCGGCCGACCGCGTCGGACTCGTCTACGCAGGAGGGCCTGGCTGAAAGCGAATACCACTTTCCTTTCAGGTACATTCCAAACTGATGCCTGGCCTCAGGATTGACGGGTTCCGCCACCGGAGTGATCTCGAACCTCTTTCCAGCCAGGGTGATGAATTCCGCGATGGTGTGTCCGTTCAGATCTCGCACGGCCCGGTTGTAGGCCATAACGTTCATCTCATGGTCCGGAAAGACAACGCTGAGAAAATAATTGTATTCCTCCTTGCCGGTATGGTCCGCGTTTACGTTCCTTCGCAGGTCTCGGACCCTGCTCGCCGCCGCGCTCCGGTGGTGACCGTCGGCCACGTACAAGGTTTCGATTGCGGCGAACTCGCGGATCAGGGTCTCTACCGCCTCCCTACGCGCCACTTCCCAGACCGTATGACTGATCCCGTCTTTTCCGGTGAAATCGTAAAGGGGATTCGATTTGGTAATCTCTTCCATGATTGCATTGATGGAGGTACGGTTGCGGTAAACGTAGAAAACCGGCTCGTCATTGGCGTCCAGGAGGTCGATGTGCCTGACCCGGTCCTCTTCCTTGTCCGCGCGGGTGTGTTCATGCTTCTTGATCACGCCACCCTGGTAATCGTCTACCCCCGCGCAGGCCACAAGTCCCGTCTGGACAATGGCGCCCATCTGCTGGCGATAGATGTAGAACTTTTCCTCCTCGTCCTGAATAAGTATCTTTTCACGTTTGAATCGCTCCAGGTTTTCCCGCCCCTTCCGGTACACCGTCCCGTCATGGGGGTCCAGTTCCGGAGAAAGATCGATCTCGGGTCTGGATATGTGAAGAAAACTCAGGGGATTTCCCTGGGCCATTTCTCTGGCCTCTTCAACGTCCATCACATCATATGGCGGCGCGGCTACCAGATGCGCCAAATCGTTTGCGGGCCGCAACGCCCTGAATGGTTTTATCAGTGCCATGATTTCCTTTCCAAAAGCCAATTCGCGTTGATCAAAAATACCTCTTTGCGCCCACGTATTTATTGGCGTAACCGTTCTCCCGAAGAGAGGATATACGGATCTTGTCGCCTCTGCGCGGCGCATGCACGAAGCTGTCGTTTCCCACATAGATCCCCACATGGGTGATCCTTTGCACAGAAGCCCCGAAGAAAACCAGGTCGCCGTCGACAAGATCCGACCTGTCAACTTCACGCCCCACATTGAACTGTTCACGCGAGGTGCGCGGGATATTCACACCGCACAGATTATAGACGGCGCGGACAAATCCGCTGCAGTCCATCCCTTCCACGACCGTGTTTCCGCCCCACAGGTATGGGATGCCTACGAACCTTTCAGCGGTGCGCGCGGCAATAGCGCCCATGCCGTCCCTGGACCTGGATTTGATCTTTCGATGCTGGCGGGAAGGAGGGGCTTCGGCTCGGGGCTCATGAAGGGGACCCCTCAGGGGGGGCGCGATAAAGTAGGATTCAATCCCCTGTTCAGCGGTCACCTTCTTCGCCGTGCGCTGAGCCGCCCTCCGGGAGGGATAATCGCCGAACCGAACCGCGAACAGCCCGTTCTCCCTCTTGAAATAGAAGGCGTCTATGCCCTGCTCCTGGAGCCTTCCGGCAAGCCGTTCCGCGTTTTCCACATTGGAAAAGGCGCCAACCTGGATGGAATAGCCGATTTTGGTAATCGCCTCTCCGGGCGCGGAGCAACCGGTCTCCGTCACCGCGAAAATCAAGAGAAGGGAAAGCACGCATATTCTGATGGTTATCATTTACGCGTCCTCCTGCACGTTTCTCCGGACACCCATGAGAAAGGCAACGATGAACTCCTCCAGATCTCCATCCAGTACGGCATCCGTATTGCCTGTCTCCACGCCGGTCCGCAAATCCTTGACCATGCGATACGGGTGGAGGACGTAGGAGCGAATCTGACTTCCCCAGCCGATATCCTTCTTCTCTCCCCCCAGCTCGGACGCCTTTGCGGCCCGCTCTTCCAGTTCTTTTTCGTAAAGCTTGGCGCGCAGAACCCTCATTGCTGTAGCCTTGTTCATGTGCTGGCTCCGTTCATTCTGGCATGCGGCCACAATGCCGGTCGGGATATGGGTAATCCGCACGGCGGAGTCAGTAACGTTGACGTGCTGTCCGCCCGCGCCGCTGGAACGGTAGGTATCAATGCGGAGGTCGGACTCCGAGATCTTCACCTCAATGTCATCGTCGATTTCCGGAAAGACGAAGACCGAGGCGAACGACGTATGGCGACGGGCATTGTTGTCGAAAGGAGATATGCGCACCAGCCTGTGAATACCCGCCTCCGCCTTCAGGTAGCCGTAGCTGTACTCACCGTTGACGGTAAACGTTACCCCCTTGACACCCGTCTCGTCTCCCGGTTGGCTGTCGGTAATCTCCGTCTTCCACCCCTTCTTCTCACAATAGCGCAGATACATGCGCTGCAGCATCTCGGCCCAGTCCTGGGCCTCGGTGCCGCCTGCACCAGCCGTGATAGTGAAAAAACAGGAGTTTCGATCGTGGGGACCGGAAAGCATCTTCCTGAACTCAGCCCTGGCGACCCCTTCCTCCAGCTGGTCGACCAGCAACCTGACCTCTGCGAGGGTATCCTCGTCCTCGGCGTCACTTCCCAGTTCAATGAGAATCCTTGCGTCATCCAGCTCCCGTCGCAGCCTGTCCCATCCATCAACCGTCTTCTCCAGAACAGTCCTATCCCTCAGAACCTTCTGCGCGGCATCGGCGTCATCCCAGAAATCCTCCTGCGCAATGCGCGCCTCCAGTTCCTGGATATCCTCTCTTTTGCGATCTATTTCAAAGAGACCCCCAAAGGGAATGGAGACGCTCTTCCAGGTTCTCTACACGGGATATTTCTTCTCTATACATTACTGACTCCTTTTCTTTGTTGCAGAGGCACGACTCCGGCGAAGCGGGGTCTTGAGAAAACCGGATATGGCTACAGCAGTGCTGATTATCAGGCAGATAACCGCGAAAAAGTCCCCGAACCGGGTATATATAGTGCCTGCCGTTCCCGTCCGGATATTCCCGTTGAGAAAAGCCTCTTCAAAGAGACGGGTCTCGCTGGTAATGCGCCCGTTTTCGTCGATGATGGCGGTTATTCCGGTGTTGGCGGCCCGCAGCAGGGGCACCCTGTTCTCAACGGCGCGGAAAACCGCCATGGAAAGGTGCTGATAAGGGGCGGAGGATCTGCCATACCAGGCATCGTTTGTAATATTGACCAGAATCCGCGCCCCGGACCGGACGTAGCGGCGGGACAATTCAGGGAAGATTCCCTCGAAACAGACGAGAACGCCTATTTTTCCCTTGCCCGGGTCCAGGGGGACAATGGATTCGCCCGGGGAGAAGTCCCCCACCCCCACCACCAGCTTATTAACGAATGGCAGTAATCTCGCGAACGGAACGTATTCACCAAATGGCACCAGGTGCATCTTGTCGCTCCTGCCGAGGACTGAACCGTCAGGGGAAACAAGGTACGCGCTGTTGAGGTACCTGCGCCGCCCTCCGCCGTCCTCATAGGCCGGACTGCCGAAGACAACAGGACTCTTCACATTTGCGGCAAGGGACGTTATGCGTGAAGAAGGAAGTCCTCCCTCCTGGAAGAAGAACGGGGCCGCGCTCTCCGGCCACACCACCAGATCAGCTCCTCCGGCAGCGGCCTGTCGGGTCAATCGTTCATAAATGGTGAGTGTCGCCTCCATAAAGGCCGGATCCCACTTTATCCCCTGGTCTATGTTTCCCTGGATCAGAGAGACGGTAAGCGGAGTCCCCCTTGACTGGCGGCCCATTCCGTGAAATCCGTACGCTAGAACGATAAAAAGCAGCAGCAGGAAGGCCGCGGCTGCGCGCCTCGGATACTCTTCGCCTTCATTCTTATGGGAAAATCCTTTAATAAACAGGTACACTATCACGTTGGCCATGGCAATGAGAAAGCTGACGCCATATACACCCGTGATATCGGCAACCTGGATCAGCGGCAGAAAGCCATGCTGGGAATAGCCGAGACTCGCCCAGGGAAACCCCGTAAGCAGAAAAGAACGGACAAATTCCAGACCGACCCAGAGAAAGGGAAAGGAAAAGACAGCGGGGATCCCCTTTTCCTCGCCCCGGCGCATGAGAAAAAAGACGACCCAGAAGAAGGCCGCCAGATAGATTACCAGGATCATGTAAACGCATACGCTTACCGCAAAGGGAAGCTTGCCGTATGTGGTAACAACGATATTGATCCAGTAGAGGATCCCGGCGAACGCCGTCAGACCGGTCACAAAACCGAGCTTTGCGGCCTTCCTCGCGTCCTTTTTGCCGCAGGCCAGAAGAAGCGGGACAAAGGCAAACCATGCAAGGAAAGAAAGCCCCGCCTTGGGAAACGACAAAGCCAGCATGGCCCCGGAAATCACCGCAAGAAGATAGTCGCGACGTCGCGCCGAATGGAAGCCCGGCATCCTGAATCGGGAATAGTCCACTAAACCTCCGCCTCCTTTGTTTCACCCTTTCTTACAATCCTTACCCTGCGGATCTTGCGTTCATCCGCGTCAAGGACGGTCATGTGGATATCATCCGTTTCCATCTCTTCCCCAGAACATGGTATCTTTCCCGTCAGATGGAAGATAAGACCTCCCACGGTGTCGAACATCTCACGCTCCACCTCGATTCCGAAATGCTGTTCCAGCTCTTCGATGGACAGGCGGGCATCCACAATGACGGCGCCGTCAGGCTGGGAAATGAGCCACTCCTCTTCCGTATCGTATTCATCCTGGATATCACCGACAATCTGCTCCAGCAGATCCTCGATGGTTACAATGCCGGAAGTTCCACCATACTCGTCAATAACGACGGCGATATGCACCCTCTTTCTCTTGAATTCCTGGAGAAGCTCCTCCAGGTTCTTCGTCTCCGGAATGTAATAGGGCGCCCTGAGCAGTTTCCTGAGGTCAAAGGAGTTGGAGTCCGCCCCCCAGCATTTGAGAAGGTCCTTGGCGTAGAGGAGTCCGATAATATTGTCCACTGTGTCTTCGTAGACCGGAAGCCGGGAGTGGCCGCAGCCGATAATCCTGGACAGCACATCCTGGATTGTGTCGCTGCTGTCGATACATGCCATATCGATCCTGGGAACCATGATCTCCCGCACGACAGTCTCGCGAAGGTGGAAAATGGACTGTATCATCTCATTTTCACGGGGGTTGATGAGACCTTCCTCCTCCCCCGCGGTTATAATTTCATGAATCTCTTCCTCGGTTATCTTTCTTCGTCCGGATACAAGCCTTCCCAGGATATCCCATATTCCGGACTTCCTTCTGTTACCGGTTCCATCTTCCAAAGCTTCAAAACCTCCGTTTATTACAAAATACCAGTCACGGCATCCGAATAAGGCCCGCGATGGCCCGACGGAAAGCGCAAGCCGCGGATTCTTTATCTCAGATTAACGAAGAGAAGCAGTACCGTCAGCGTGAGAACCGTTCCAAGAAATGCCCCAAGAAGGACCTCGCGGAACGTATGAAAGCGGAGAACTATTCGCGAGTTGCTAACCATGAGCGCCATGATCAGTGTAAGGAGAGAACTGACCGGGTCCTTGGTAGTCAGCGATACGGCCGTGGCAAAAGAAAAGGCCACCGCGGAATGGCCGCTGACGCTTCCCCCTTCCAGGAGTGTTCCGTTGCCTGCCAGTGCCTTCAGAATGACAACTGATATCACCACCGTGAGAATAGCCACCAGAGTTCCAACTTCAGTCGGGGTCCCGACCATGGACAGGGCTTCATGGTAAGGGGGAAAGATATAGCGCGAAAGGATCAGGCACCCCATGACCGCTGCGCCAATGGCGGCAAGAAGCACGGCCCCGGCCGCCACATCCTTGGCGTATTTCGCGAGAGGGTGATATCCGGGAGAAACGATATCCACACACAACTCAATGGCGGTGTTCATCATTTCCGCGAATAATACCAGGGAGACGCAGATGACCAGCAGGATGAATTCCAGGTTGGATACTTTGAGAAACAGCACAAAACCCAGTATCACCAGCGCGGCCAGAAAGTGATTGCGCATGTGCCTCTGGCTTTTTGCCGCGTAGAGGATTCCCTCCAGCGCATTGTTTATGGAATCCGTATACCGGCGCTGCTTCGGGCGGCCATCTGGGGCTTCGTTAAGCGGGCCCACCTAGATCAGGCCCTCAAGCTTCAGCATCGCGAAGAGTTTCCGTTGCTCGCGGTCCATTCTCCGGGCCTCGGCCTCTCCCGATCTTTCGTGGTCATAACCCATCACGTGGAGGATGCCGTGCAGCAGGAGAAAGCCAATGCGTTCATCCAGCGTTATCCCCTCTTCTTCCGCCTCGCGCATAGCGGTGTCCACGGAAATAACCACATCGCCCAGAAGGTGCGGATTGACCCCGGCAAAGTCGCCTTCCCCCATGGAAAATGACAGAACATTAGTCGGCCTGTCCATTCCGCGGTATTCCCGGTTGAGACGGCGCATGGCCCTGTCGCCCACGATGGATACCGACAACTCACAGTCATCGGTGGATCCCAAGGCGCTTAAGATCCTCAGAGCTAGATTTCTTAACCTCCTCACCTCTATTGGGCGCCGCCTTTGCCTGTTCCCGATCGCTATCTTCAACGGGCTTTTTCCTTTCGTAAACCTTGAATGCAGGCTCGGGATAATCGATCCGGTGGTGATAAATACCGGAAAGAATCCGGTTGAAGCTCTTTGCAATATCATGCAGATTCTTCAGGGTGAGCTCGCACTCCTCCAGTTGGCCGTCAATGAAAATATTGTTTATTATCTTCTGCACCATCCCCTGAATTCGCGCCGGAGTGGGATCCGTGAGGGTCTTGGATGCCGCCTCGACGCAGTCGGCCAGCATAACCAGACCGGCCTCCCGCGTCTGGGGTTTTGGGCCCGGATAGCGGAAGTCCCGCTCTTCAACATTTGTAGCGTCCGGATCCTCTCCTGCCTTGGCCTTCTCGAAAAAGTATTTGATAAGAGCCGTGCCGTGATGCTGCCGGATGATATCGATAATCGGCAGTCCCAGCCGTTTTTCCTTGGCCAGTTCCACGCCTTCCTTGACATGAGAGATGAGGATGAGCGCGCTCATGCTTGGCGAGAGCTTGTCGTGGCGGTTCTCGCCAGACTTCATGTTTTCGATGAAATAGAGAGGCTTGCTGATCTTCCCGATATCATGGTAGTAAGCCGCGACCCTGGCCATAAGAGGATTGGCATGAATCGCTTCCGCCGCGGCCTCGACCATGGTGCCGACCAGGATGCTGTGATGGTAGGTGCCGGGCGCGCTAATCATCAACTCGCGCAGCACTGGTGAATTGAAGCTGGCCAGCTCCAGAAGTTTGATATCAGTCGTATAGTGAAAAAGGTTCTCCACAACCGGAACGGTCCCCGCGACGATGACCGCGTTCACCATCCCCCCTATCAAGGCGAAAATAATAATATAAAGAGATTGAGAGGTAAAGAAATTATCCGTAAGGATCATAAATGGCAAAGCAAGCGCAAGATTCACCGCGCTTACCTTGAGACCGGCGGTGTAGATTGTCCCCCTGTACTGGCATTGCCTGACGCCATGGGCCCCGATTATCCCCCCCATCAGGGCGTAAATTACCACTGTAATGCTGTTGTTGAACATAATCCCGACGAGCGGGGCGCTCACAGCGCAATACACGAGGGCGACTTCTGAATTGAGGATGATTCTCACCAGAATGGCGCCGGCGGCGAACGGGAACAGATAGAAATAGTTCTCAGTTGCTATCCGGGGAAAGAGGATTCCCATCGCTGTGGAAATAGTATACGCGATTTTAAGAAGCAGGAAAAATCCTATGGTAACCAGGGCCAGAAGGAGCAAATCCTTGCTGGAGGGATTGAATTTTCGGATGTTTTTTTTGGCGAACCGGTAGGGAAAGGAAAATAGCACGATGATCAACCCGAAGATCCCGGCGGACAGCAAAAACTTGTTCGATCCGCTTTTAACCTCGAAAATCCTGTTCAGTTTGAGGGCCTGCTCCGCGGAGATACGCTCACCCTCACGGACGACCATCTCTCCACGCTTTACCTGATAGACAACCGGACGCACGGCATTTCTCGCTTCTTTGCGTCTTGTTTCTGTCTCAACCGGGTCGGGAAGAAGATTGGGCTTCAGTGACTTCAGGATCAGGGTCTTCATGTAGTTGTGCTGATTTCGATCGCCACCATTGAGATGAATGCCGCTAATCCTGTTGGCGGCTTCCTTCATGTCAATCGCGGACACTGTCCCATCGCCTCCGCCTATCAGTTCCCGGCTTTCACCGTCAAAAAGGAGAATCCCCTGCTTGCGGTCAGCATAAAACGCAACCCTGTCAGGAACTATTTTG
The DNA here is from genome assembly GCA_964517595.1 of uncultured Geobacter sp. Lineage (GTDB taxonomy): Bacteria > Desulfobacterota > Desulfuromonadia > Geobacterales > Geobacteraceae > RPRC01. The sequence continues at coordinate 25,763 of CAZFCG010000025.1, forward strand.
TTTTTATAGACCCCGTCGATAACATGGGAGATTTCAACCAGAACAGCCCGGAAATTACGAACCTTCTCCAGTGAATCCATCTCAGCGGGAGAAATATCGAAACCAAGTATCCCGGAGATCGAACTCCTCAGGTCATCATTGAAGGCTTCTCCTCTGGCGCGCGCATCCACGATCCGGGAAAACGCCCGGGAAAAGCGATTCTTTATCTCATCAGCCCTGTCCGCATAAAGATTATAGACAAAGGGGACGGCCTGTTCGGCCTGAGTCCTCATCTTTTCGGTCTGGGCGTGATCCTCCAGCAGATATGTCTGGGTCGCCTTAATATCAGCTGATGCAATATCGCCGACATTATACCTGTTAGAGTTAAAGTGCTGACTGGGGATTATGAGGAAGGTAAGGAAGATCGCTGTAAGGAGAAGCAGCAGCGCCTCGTTGAGCTTCTGGCTGCCTGCATCAGCAAACCTGTCCTGGAAGGAGTTGAACAGTCTTTTGCCGTGCGCGGCCAGGACGGCCGTGCGCTTTGTTTTCGTACTGCCTTTTGTGGAGTCTGGAGGCATACCCTGTTTCTGAAACCTCACCGGCATACCGGGACGCTGGAAATTGCACTCAACTATAACCCTTATCTATTGCAGCGTCAATCGAAACAATTTGCCGGATGTACCGCGAAAAGTTTGGCTTGAATGGTTTTCATTTTGGTTAAAATATGTTATAAGCCCAATGATTTCCAAGGAGCACAAGCCCCTGATCAAAGGAGACTGATAATGAATACAATCACGGATGTGTATGCACGGGAGATTCTTGATTCACGCGGCAACCCGACGCTGGAAGTGGAAGTCTTTCTGGAATCTGGCATAACCGGCAGGGCCGCGGTCCCTTCCGGGGCATCCACGGGTGAGCGCGAAGCATTGGAATTAAGAGACGGCGATATTGGCAGATATCTGGGCAAGGGTGTCCTTACCGCGGTCGATAATGTCAATTCACGTATCGCCGACCAGGTAATCGGTATGGACGCAACCGACCAGGCCGCTATCGATGCCAGAATGATAGAGCTTGACGGAACCGAAACCAAGAGCAACCTCGGGGCCAACGCCGTGCTTGGCGTCTCCCTGGCGGTTGCCAGGGCCGCCGCCGAATCTCTCGGACTTCCCCTCTATCGTTATATAGGTGGCACAAACGCGAGAGAGCTGCCGGTCCCTATGATGAACATCCTAAACGGCGGCGCCCATGCTGACAATAATGTGGACATCCAGGAATTCATGATAATGCCCGTCGGCGCCAAAACCTTTTCCGAAGGCCTTCGCATGGGAGCGGAGATATTTCACTCCCTGAAAAAGGTCCTCAAAAGCAAGGGGTACAACACGTCTGTAGGCGACGAAGGTGGATTCGCCCCTAACCTGGGTTCAAACGAAGAGGCGCTCCAGGTTATCGTAGAAGCCATCAGCTCCGCGGGATACAAGCCAAGGGAAGACGTACTGCTGGCGCTTGACGTGGCATCCTCCGAGCTCTTCAAAGATGGTCATTATATCCTGGAAAACGAGAAATGTTCAAAGAAGACACCTGAGCAGCTTGTTGATTTCTATGAGGACCTGGTGACCCGCTACCCCATCATCTCCATCGAGGATGGAATGGCCGAAAACGACTGGGATGGATGGAAAAAACTCACCGAGCGCCTGGGAAGCCGTATTCAACTGGTAGGAGATGACCTGTTCGTAACCAACGCAAAGACCCTGCGCCAGGGGATAGAGATGGGAGTAGCAAACTCGATCCTTATCAAGCTGAACCAGATAGGAACCCTAAGTGAAACACTGGACGCCATCGAGACCGCCAAGAGAGCGGGCTACACCGCCGTTGTCTCCCATCGCTCCGGAGAGACGGAAGACACCACCCTGGCCGACCTTTCCGTCGCCGTAAACGCCGGACAGATAAAAACGGGCTCACTTTGCAGGACAGACCGTGTCTGCAAGTACAACCAGTTGCTCCGAATTGAGGACGAACTGGGCGCATCAGCCCGTTTCGAAGGAAAGGATGTCTTCTACAACCTGGGGAAAATAGCCGACTGATCCTACAACGAAGTAACGCAAACCTGATTGCATGAAAAGGCGCTTCCCTTGAAGCGCCTTTTCTGATCTTTGCCTAAAGGCCGCCGACGCAATTATTGACTAATCATAATAAATTTTTGTTGCATTTATTGCGATTCTGGTCTATACATTCCAGATTCTTCCATCCTGCTATTTTCGTTCCCTGCACAGATCGAGGGACATCCCCATGTATGAAAAGTGGATTTCACCTTTCCTGATCACTGAATCGTCCGATTCACTGAATCTTTCCCATTCAGATAACACGCATGACGCTGGAGCCGGAAAATGTTCCGAATATAATTATTGCGAGGTAATACGGCGCCTTGATACGACCCAGAAACTGGCACGCATTGGAGACTGGGAATACGATGTGGCAAAAGAAGAGGTCCAATGGTCTTCCGCTGTCCTGAACCTGCTGGGAATCTCGACCTCGCAGCGGCGTCCCACCTTTGACGAGTTCATATTCAACTATGCGCCAGACGATTCCGAAAGACTGGGGCAAGCTCTTCTCGACACCATAAAGTACAACGATATGAGGGAAATAAAGGCAGCCATATCTCCCCTGGAGGGGCGCCAGGTGAGACACCGGCATGTTTTCATCCCCATTGCCGGCCCTGATGGCATCGTCACACGCGTCAACGGCTATCTTCAGGTACTGGAGGACCCGGCGCCCAAGGCATCCGGGAGTATGGCGGCAGGACAGAGTACCCGTTTCGTTGCCATCGACACGAGCGCCGTAGTCTTCCGTGTCTCCCTGCCGGACGGCGCCTTTGAATTCATCAGTCCGGCAATCCGTCAAGTAACCGGCCGGGACATGGGACAATGGCGAGGCAAGCCACAACTAATTCGTGAGATTCTGCCACCGGGGTGGAGGGGAAAGTTCGACAGGGAGTTCAAGAAAGTCCTTCGCGGCAAGTCGGCGGAGACCCATGAATTCCCCATTCTCCACACATCAGGGGAAACCAGATGGATCCTCTTGCGCACGACGATAGTCCGCGAACACCATGGGGAAATAATTGCCCTGGAAGGGATCGCGTCGGACATTACCGGCAGGAAAAGACAGGAAGGAGAACGCAAGAGACTCATCCGGAATCTGCGTCGCGCCCTGGCTGAGGTCAAAACCCTTAGCGGCCTCCTCCCCATCTGCAGCCACTGCAAGAAAGTCCGTGATGACCAGGGATACTGGCAGCAGATAGACGCCTTCATCACGGAACACAGCGACCTCTTTTTCTCCCACGGCCTGTGCCCCGAATGCCTCACCCGACACTATCCTGAATACAATGTGCCAAAGCCGGGAGGAAAACCCCCGCCACACCGTTCCCGTTCCGTAAAGAATGTTGAAGATGTCTAGAAAAACCGAAAAAAGACCTCCCGCCCAGGGCACCGGAGACAGTCCGGCTAAAGGCCGAAAAAACGCTTCAGACGCTGCACATATTCCGCGCATTTTGTAACTTCCCGCATGTCGCTGTCCGCCTCCCACAGACTCTGTTCATTGACCATCTCCCGATGGGCCAGGATGGCGCCCAGCGCCTCCATGATTTCGGGTTTAGACCGGATAAGCGGCCCGACGATTTCCCTGGAAAGCTCAACGAGGACAACCTCGCTTTCAGCGGCGACCGTGGCCTTTCTCGGCTCGCCTGTCAGAAGGGACATCTCTCCGAAAACTCCGCCCTCCGCAATCTCTCCAACCTTGATTTCGTTCACCAGGGCACGCAACCGCCCCTTCATCACCAGAAAGAGCGAATCTCCCCCATCGTTCTGCCGCACCACGATTTCACCGGGGCCGAATACAAGGACGCGAGCCTTTTCAGCCAACTGCCGCGACTCTTCTTCTTCAATCATGGAAAACAGCTCAACCTTAGCGATTCCCGATGTTACCGTCTCAAGGGGAAAAGCAAAGGGAGGATCGTAACGGGTCTCAACAACCTGTCTGTGGGGAAAGGGAAAGCTGAATCCATCTCTGGTCACCGCATACCAGACCCTGGAATAGATCCTGTCGCTGACGGCGTCCCTGCACGAGTAGTCATCAAGAAAGAACTTCATCTGATAATCGATGCTGCTCTCGGCAAATGTCCGAAGCCGCACCAGGGGGGCAGGGTCGCTCAATATGGAATCCTCTCCGGTCAGTATCCCCATCAATATCCCCTTGGCCCGTTCCGGGGGGAGTTCGTAACCTAATGAAACGAGAAGATTCACCGCCACCTTGTTTTCATCCTCGCCGCTCCCGAAGCTGGTGACGATGTTCTGCGTAAGGACGCTGTTAGGCACCAGCACCAGATTATTATCCAGGCTGCGCAACGTGGTATATCGAAATCCGACATTAAGCACCTGGCCGAAGATGTTCTTTTCCTGCACGGACACCCAGGTTCTCAGGCGAAGGAGACGATCAATCTGTATGGAAAATCCGGCGAGAACGTTTCCCAGGGTATTCTGCATCGCGAATGCAACCGCGGCGGTAAGCACGGTTGTGGTAGTTACAATGGAGGATATCTCGATGTTGAAAATCACCCGAAGGGAGACGATGGCGAAAAACAGGTAGACCGCCAGGCTCAGAAGTTCGCGCACAAGAGAGGGCGTCTCCTTCCCTGAACGGTTGAGCAGATAGACATCTACAAGCAGATAAATCACCAGGTTCGCCAGGCAGAACAGAACTATAAGACCCTGGACTCCCGAAAGGAGCGGCCCGTAGTGTGGCACCGCTTTCAGGTAGTTTTCCAGCAGGAGAAGCAGATACCCCAACAGGGCCAGCTTGGTGGTCAGCCTCGCCCTTCCCGGAGGATCCGCCTTTCGCGACAGGCGGTAATAGAGCCATGTGCCGGAGAAAAAGAGAAATACCACCGTCAGCACAACAAATTTATTCAGAAATATGAAATTCAGATTGTCCAGGGAAAAAAGAGCGTTAACAGGCGCCGACACCGCGGCAAGACAGGCCCCATCAAGCGCCGGCCATTCAATATCGCGAGGTTCGGCGCTTCCGTCCACCTGTCCGTCTTTTTTACCATTAATCACTTGTTCCTCCAGCGCCCGATTTTCGAGGCCGTCACACGCGGTGGCCCCTTGGATAACCTTTCATGCCGGCAGTCAGTCAGAATAATACCGTTGAGGAGAACCTTTTCGTCCTGGACTGCTCCAGCAAAGGGTTGACGGTCCGGTCCGGCATGCTGCCACGAACTTCATCAAGCCTGTCCGAAGCCGCGGGATGGGTGTCAAGCAGACCTCCCGAAGAGCCTCTTCCCGATGCCTTCAGACGCTCCAGAAAGCCCGCCATGGACTTCGGATTGTACCCCGCCCTGGCAAGATAAACCAGGGACGCGCGATCCGCTTCTTCTTCCTGACCCCTCGAGTATCCGTTCACCACCAGTGTCTTGAAGATATCATCGATGGAGGCCTCGAAAATCCCGGCCAGACGGGCGACATCAGCGGAACCGTATGTCTTCGCAGCTTCAGTCCCGATAATGGCGAGGGCGTCCGTCCAGCGGGATTTGGAGATAGAATCAATTCCATGGCGAAAATTGACGTGCGCGACTTCATGGGCAAGGACCGCTGCCAGTTCATCCTCGGAATGAACGGTCCTGAGCATTCCAAGGGTTATGAAAACCGCGCCGCCGGGACAGGCAAAAGCGTTTATTTCCTGGCTGTTCAGTAACGCGAAGTGATAACCGCCGTAGGTATTCGGCTTTTCCGAATTAAGGGCCACCGTACGCCCTACCAGATTGACATACTGAGTCAGCCTGGAGTCTTTGAACAATGGATATTGTTGGAGTATGCGCGCCGCAACGGCTCGTCCCACGTAATACTCCTCGGAATCAGAGATTGGCCTGGAGGCGACGGATACCGCACGCACCGACCTGGCGGCCATCTCCACATGCTCGGATCTCAAGTTTGATGGAAGCACCCCTGGAAGTCCCGCGACCTGATCAGGCAGGACACCCGGGATATTGCATCCGGCAAGCAGAATGAGCAAAATAGCGGCCGAACTAATCAAGATTCTAATCTTCATGGCGTAGTAAGTCCTCCCTTGCGCAGAAATGACTCAAGCGCATCTTCCGAAACCTGAAACCGTTCAACCAGATCTACGTCACGGAAGTTCAGACCGGGATGCCTGCCTTTATATGCAGCCTCCACCTGCGGATTAAAACCCTTCCCCGCCAGCGAGACCTCTTCCGCCGAAGCGCCTCCACCACCCCTGAGACCTCCTCCCGGAGAATACGTTCCCGCGACAACCGCGCCCTTGTGGATGCATCCGGAAACACCCCTGAACGAGACCTTGTACCAATCACCGCTTCTTGAGAGTATCGTCAAAGGATCGTTGTAACGGACCTTCTGCTTTACGGGAGAGAAAAACCTGCATTGCTGCCTCACGGCGTTTTCTTTGGTGACAACCCGCACGATCTCCGCGGCATGGAGCAGGCCAGCGGAAAACACTACTGCCAGAATGATTGCTATCCTTCCCATTTCACTTCTCCTTCATGGTTATGACCTGCCATTGTTCCGGCGGTTGGTCGCAAGCCTCCATGGCCCCGCAACGCTCGCAATACCAGGCGGCCGGACCATCATCGGGCGCCAGTTCCAGTATGCGCCGGAAAAGTCGAGCGGCGTCCGCCCAGCGTTTTTCATAAAACAGCGACAGCGCCTCCTTATGGAGGGAGGCTTTCTCCGAGCTTGATTTATCACGGGCATCCGCCTTGTCTAGAATCTCAAAGACCTTCACCGGGCGGGACTTCCCCTTTACAGCAACCGGCCCCAACTCCCTCGCGATAAACGATTCCCCGGTTCTCTCAAAGGTATCCCCGCTCACCAGGATCCTGGTCTTGAAATACTTGTTGGCCGATTCGAGTCGCGACGTCAGATTTACCGTATCACCGAGGACCGTATAGTCAAAGATTCGGTCGCTGCCCAAGTTTCCGACAACCGCTTCCCCTGAATGCACTCCGATGCGCACGGCGATCGCCGACAACCCCCTTTCAATAAATTCCCGGTTGATCCCGTCGAGGGCTTCAAGACATTCCAGGGCCGCCCGGCATGCATCCTCTTCATCCCGGCCGGTTTGCAGGGGCGCGCCCCAGAAGGCCATGATACAATCTCCAATGTATTTGTCGATCACACCGTGATTGCGGATGATGACCTCCGTGAACTCATTGAGAATCCTGTGCAGGATAGCAGCGGTCTCTTCGGCGGGCAACTTTTCGGCAATGGGGGTAAAACCGGCGATATCGACAAAGAAGACCGTCACACGCCTCTTCTCTCCACCGGGCCGGATCAGTGAAGGGTTTTTCAGTACATGCCGGACAAGGGTTTCATCCATGTACCGCGAAAATGTGCTCCGCACGAAACGCCGCTCCTTTCCCTCCGTAGCATAGCTGTATGCGGCGGCCATCAGCGCGCTGAAAACCAGAGCCGCTACGGGTGGAATGATCTGCATGTAGAAACCATGGGCGAACAGAACGGCGGGGATGCTCGGGACAATCGCCGCGGCCGCCGAGATGAAGGCCAGGTTGGCGGGTAGTGAGTAGTGGGTCAGGATGAAGCAGGAAGCGCCGAAACAGATGGCCGCCATGAACAGAATTACACAGGCAGGAGGGAGGGGGGTCATCCAGTTGCGGTGGATAATATTGTCCAGGGTGGTCGCGTGAACAACAACCCCCGTTGACACGGATGATACCGCGGTAGGTTTGAGATCGTATAGACCCGCGGCGGTAAGTCCGATGAAAACCTTCTTCCCCTTGAAAAAGGATCTTTCAATGGCCGGCCTCCTTCCTTCCCCTTCGTCAACGAAGGACTTGATCAGGTCAACGGCCGGTATGACCGGAAAGGGTGAGCCGGATCGGAAAAATCTGAGAAGAAGTCTGTCGTCCCGCAACGGAAGGCGCGTTCCACCAGACATGAACCGGCCGTTCTCATAAGTAACCACACCCTCCGCCAAGAGATAACCCAGAACGAATTGAGGAATATTCTTTCCATATACCCCATAATTCAGCGGAATCCTCCGATAAACCCCGTCGGAGTCGGGCCGGATCATCACATTACCAGCGCCCCGGCACGCCTTCCGTAACTCGGAGATGGGAAGGATGGCCGACCTGTAGGAGAGAACGGGGCCGTCAACCGCGTCAGGCAGGGCTATCCCGGCAAGAAATTCAATGTCCGAGGCGTCCGCGTCCACGCCGTTCATGGTGAGAAAAACCGGCAGGAAAACGTTGCCCGCCTTTTTCAGGGCCTCCGCCAGAATGGCGTCATCCTCCACACCGTAAGAAGACGGTTCGGTGGTAAGGACATCAAAGAAGACCGCCTGGGCATTGGAGAGGTAATCGAATATGGGCGCATAGACCTGCCTGGGCCAAGGCCAGTTTACGGACTGTCCGCTCATGGCGTCTATGCTCTGCTGGTCGATGGCGACAATGACCGTATCACCGGCGGATGTACGAGGATTCAGTCCGCGGGAAAACAGGTCGTAGGCCTTCAATTCGAAGAAACTGAGCAGGCCTGAAGCATAAAGAGCAATCGCGAGGACGAACGAGACGCAGGAAACAAGGAGCGTTTTCCTGATTACCTCTCCCGAAACAGCCATAAAGAAGTTTCTCCTCAAACTGATACTTACCCGCTGGGGGTGATGTGAGCGGATTCCCCGCGGCAACTACTTTCCCCCTCTCCCTGAGCCTCTCCCACCAGGGGAGTAGACTTCTCAGAGATTTTCAAGAAACTCGGGCATGCAATTATACGTCAAAGCGCATGCCGTCCGTCAAAAGGGTCAGCCCGGGAATTCCCAGTTCCAGCAGTTCACGTTTAATCACCTCCAGGCATCCCGATTTAGGGTGGGTGATAAAAATGCGCGACGGCATCCTGGATGGTTTCAGCATCTCCAGCGCCAGAAGCCGCGGCGTAAGATGTCCGGCCGCAAGGGCCAGTTTTTCCATGGAATTGGGAAATGATACTTCGACAATGCAGGTATCGATTCCATTCGCGGCATGCCAGATACTTTCCGTAGGGCCGGTATCTCCGGTATAGAGAAGGCTGCCTTCCCTACCCCTGACAATAATCCCCGCTGCGGGGACACAGTGATTTACCGGCCAGAGGGAAATCCGTTGGTCGCCCCAGCACAGGACCTGGCCGGCCTCCATCTCCAGAAAGTCGATCACCGCCTCTTCCTCGGTGGGTATGGCGCTGAAATCGGGCCAGATTGCGTTGTTCAGCACATGCCTGCGCAGGTCTCCAATGACCCGGGGCAGGCCCGCGATAATGACTTTCCGGCGTGAACCGGCTACCACCAGGTTATCTGCGAGAGAAGGTATCCCTCGAACGTGATCCAGGTGGGCGTGGGTCAGCAACACCAGCTCTATCTCTTCCTGCTCTTCCGCGTGAAGAACTGCGCCTATGGTGCCGGCATCCAGCAACAACCGGCCATCCAGCAAAAAGGCTGGCGGATTGAAGCCGGGCATTTCCGCCCCGCCACAGCCAAGGACTCGTACTTTCAAAACATCCCCTCCTTATGGGCAAGGATAAAGGCCTCAACCACCCTGGGATCAAACTGGCCCCCGCTGCATCGGGAAAGCTCGGCAAATGCGTCCTGGAAAGCAAACGCCTTGCGATAGGGACGATCGGTGGTCATGGCGTCAAAGGTATCAGCAACCGCGATGATACGGGCTAAGAGGGGGATTTCATCTCCCTTCAGGCCATCGGGATATCCGCTGCCGTCATACATCTCGTGATGACACTTTACCCCCGCCATCACTTCCCGCAATCCCTTCACATGGCTCAGTATCTCCGCGCCGTAGCCCGGATGGCGGACCATGGAGGCATATTCGCCGTCATCCAGTTTCCCCTCCTTCAGCAACACATTGTCCCTGACGCCGATCTTTCCTATATCGTGCAGAATCGCCGCCAGTGTCAGAATCTCCATCTCGGAGGAATCCAGGCCCAGAGCATTTCCAATGGCGACGCTATAGGCGCTGACCCTTTTAGTGTGGCCCCCGGTGTAGGGATCCCGTTTCTCCAGAGATTCGGCCAGGGACAGGGCCGTGCCGAAGAATGTTTCACGCAACTGGTCGTAAAGGTTCGAGTTCTCCACGGCTATGGCCACCTGGTTCGAGAATGCCAGCAGCAGCGGCAGGTCAGTTTCACCGAACCTTCCGTCCTTTTTATTAATCACCTCCAGCACACCCAGTATTCGTTCCCTGAATCTTACAGGGACGCAGATCATGTCCCTGGTAACGAAACTGCTTTTTTTGTCCGCGCCACGATAAAAACGGGGATCTCTATACGCATCATCTATGATAAGCGGCTCACCGCTGTGCGCTACCCATCCGGCTATCCCCTCACCGAACCTGAGACGGATCTCCTTCATTACGCTCCCCTTTTCACCAAGTGCAACTTCGAAATACAACTCCTGCTTTTCATTATCCACCAATAAAAGGCTGGCCGCTTCGGCGTTCATAAGCTGTTTCGCCGCTTCTATGGCCCGCTTCCGGATCTCCCTGCCATCCAAGGTGGAATTTATCAGCGAAGACAGTTCCATCAAAGCCAGGAGACTGTCGGCACCCATCGTCATATTGTCAGCCATCCCGCTCCTCTCATTTAACTGTCCGCACGTGTTACGTAATCGCAAGAACAGCCCTTAAGGCACTCGCACCGCCTGTCGCCGGCATCAAATTCCAGCTCCCCTTCATATAAGTTTCCGCATCCTCATTTCCGACTTGAGCCAGGCATACGCCACCGGCGCCGCAACCAGCCCAGCCACACCGAAGAAAGCCTCGAGGGTCAACATGGCGCAAAGGAGCTCCCATGCCCTTGCATGCACTTCACCACCCACGATACGGGCATTTGTAAAATACTCCAGTTTATGGATACAAACGAGAAAAAGAAGTGAAGCAATTGATACGCCAGGGGAAATTCCCAGGCTGATCAGGACTATGGCGGTATTGGAAATCAGGTTTCCCACGACAGGCAGAAGGCCCGCCACAAAGGTCAGCGGGATAATAACCGTAAGGAGGGGCATGGAAACACCGAAGAGGGGGAGGATGACCACAAGATACAACGCTGTAAGAAAGGTATTCAGAGCCGAGATCTTTACCTGCGCGAACACGACCTTGTCAAAGGCATTGGCAAGGGCCCGGGCCCTTTGGTGGAGAGCTGATGAAAGCGGCGGCCATGCGCTGCTGTCGCTGAAATGATGCAGGGCGGTCAATCCACCGACCACCATGCCCAATAGCACGTGCGCCAGTGTCTTCGCGCCCGCAATGCCCACTGACGATATTTTCTGCCCGTGCTCGCGCATCATCAAGGCCAACTGGGCATGCAATTCGTCCACCGTAGATGGCAGATATACCGCTATGGTTGCTGGTACCGCACCGCGAAGTCTTTCCAGAGTCTCCGCGGCCGAATCCAGAAGGGCGCCCATGCCGCCGTTGCCGTTCAAAAAAGACCAGAGACCGATACCGGAACCGGTAAGCCCCATAATAACCAGTACGGCCAATGCGGCAAGGGCGATTTCGTGGGCCCAGCCACCCCAGTTCGCCGGCAGGCGGCGGGCGAGTTTCACGGTCAGGACGTGGACGGCAAGGCCCGCGAATACCGCTGGTATAAGATGAAATCGAAGCACGACAAAAACGGAAATCACGGAAAGAACATAACTGGCAGCCACCGGGCCGGACATCATCTCAAACTTCCTCCAGCGATCGACCATCTACCTTGAATCAAGAAAGGCGCCCATAAAAATGGCGCTACCACTCTCCAAGGAGGGCGCAAAAGCCCCCCGGCTTCATTCACCCGCCGAATAAACCGACAGCTTCCTCCAGACCAGACGCTGGATATCCCTGGCTGCAATAGTTGTCTCCTCGCAGACTGAACGCACCAGCTCCGCCTTATCCATCGGGTGCATCCGCATATTATTGAGCTCAAGCCAGGTCTCCACCTCCAAGACGACCTTCTCCACCCTGTCCAGGTCAACAAAAACCGCATCTTCATCGTCAACGTCCGCCTTGCCTTCGCACAGCAGTTCACGGCACAGATGACGCGCAAGCCTCGCCGTCGCTGAAGGAATAAGGTCGATGCGTTTCGTCTCCAGGGAAGCAATAATCTGCTCCACCAGTTCCGCCGCAATGAGAGTGTTTCTTTCTTCTTTCACAGTGAGATCTCTTCCATCTTTCTTTTCTTCCATATCACAGCGATTCCCTCCCTCTTCTTTCCGGGCCCGGGTAATTCTTCCGACCATTGCTCCTTCCCCTCAAAGGGCCGTGGGGAACCCTGACCCAGCCATCGGAACGGCGGAACCCCGTTATCATCCTGGAAGTAATCAGACGGTCGAGTCTGTCAGGTTCGATAAAGTCGAACTGGCCGTCGAAGTATTGAACAGGAATCCGCATCTTCTTATCCTCCTGAAACACTCTGTACTTATTAACCCGACATATTCCCAGTCTCTTACTCTGCCAGATGACGGGAGTATTTGGCAACAATTTCCGTTTGACGGATGATCATGCCACCTGAATAACGCAGCCGGCAAAATAACCGTTGACATTCAAGATATGGATCAATATATTACAAAATTCAGCCTATCGAATCAGCAGGTCTTCCGCCGTACCAATTGCCTGCCGATACCGACTATTTTTTGTTTCATCGATCACTGACCCCCCCTGCTTTCAGTTTCATGTCCCTGAAAACGCAGCAGCAATCACGGTTGGCGACGATGTATCGATCACGGTCAACACATGCTGCCGCCGTCCTCTCCGAGGGTCATCTGCTTGGCCCCACGGCTGTACATACAATCTCTCTCAATTGAGTCAAACGCAAAATCGATTTACCTGATTTATTTCACACTGCGTCCAGATCGGCTGAAAGGTCCGCCAATTTCGCGCCAGAGTGGAAATCACGATAGCGCTGTTTCTTGCGTTCGTCTCACGAATAAAGGAATCATTATGTCTTTTGCTGAATTGAATCTCCACCCGTCCATCCTCAAGGCCATTGAAGCCCGGGGGTACAAGACTCCTACCCCTGTCCAGAAACAGGCCATACCCGCGGCAATTGCCGGACATGACCTTATGGCCACAGCCCAGACCGGAACCGGCAAGACCGCAGCTTTCGTCCTTCCCTCCCTCCAGCGCCTGCACTCTCCCGCGGCCGCAACCGGAAAGGGCCCCCGAATGCTGATCCTCACACCGACCCGTGAACTGGCCAACCAGATTACCGATTCCATCCGCGCCTACGGGAAATTCATGCGGGTGCGTAGCTGCGCGATTCTCGGGGGAATGCCATACAGGGAACAACTGCGCCTCCTCTCTCAACCGGTGGATATCGTAATTGCTACTCCCGGCCGCCTGATCGACCACCTGAATAATCGGCGCATAAGCCTGGGACGCCTCGAGATGCTCATCCTTGACGAGGCAGACCGGATGATGGACATGGGCTTCACGGAGGACGTGGACACAATCGCGGCCGCCTCGCCCCAAAACCGCCAGACACTCATGTTCACCGCCACCCTCGACAATACCATGGAGCGCCTCGCCCGCAGGTTGTTGAACAATCCGCAGAGAATCGCCATAGCCGCGGAAAAGGTCACCCTGGAAAATATCGAGCAGAGGCTGCATGTGGCTGACAACCCGGCGCACAAGAATCTTCTGCTCCAGCATTTTATCTCCGATGAATCGCTGACAAAGGCCATAATATTCTCCGCAACCAAGCGGGATACGGATGCACTGGCCCGCGAACTTCAGGAGCAGGGACACAAGGTGGCGGCTCTTCATGGAGACATGAACCAGGGCGCAAGGAATCGGACCATCGCCGATATGCGTCGCGGCAAGGTACGCCTCCTTGTGGCAACGGATGTCGCCGCGCGAGGACTGGATGTGACCGGTGTCAGCCACGTCATTAATTTCGACCTGCCACGGTTTGCGGAAGATTACGTCCACCGCATCGGCCGGACAGGCCGCGCCGGCGCTTCCGGCATTGCCATCTCCTTTGCCTCCATCGACGACCGCAATTACCTGGACAGAATCGAGCGCTTTATTGGCCAGTCTCTTCCGCTTCACGTAATCCCGGGGCTGGAGCCAACCCATGAATTGAGGCGCACCCCTAAAGGCGCCGGTCGCCGCCCCTGGGCAAAGGGGCGAGGAACATCGGGTCCGGTGGTGACCCGCCGTGGGGAAACAGACGAAGGAAGAAAATTCTCCAACGGCAAATCACGCATCCGCAAATGGGGGGCGCCGAAAGCCTCCAAACCTGTTACCGTTGAACATCGAGGCGCCGCTTCGAACAACCAGAACAGAAGGTTAATCTGATACGCGCAACAAGAAAACTGGTCCACCAACAGAGAAGGGGGCAGTCACATGGCTGCCCCCTTCAAACCGGCCTTATCTCTCGTCGCTCCGTCCCTGTCGGGAAAAAAGACGGGCCAACGGGCTACTTTTGAGCAAGCGTCCTGGCGACAATCTCCAGCACTTCACTCTGAATAAAAGGTTTCTGGATGACGGCCCTGGCCCCTATCCGCAAGGACATGGCCACATCCTCATCGTAGCCCAGCCCGCTGCATATCAGGACCTTGGCGTCTTTGTCCATGGATAATATCTCCCTTGTGGCGTCTATTCCGTTTTTCTCCGGCATATAAATGTCGATAAATGAAATATCAGGCCTGTGCAAACTGAATTTGTCTACGGCCTCTTTCCCGTCACTGGCCTCGGCTACGACCTTGAAACCCTCTTTTTCAAGGATGTCCCGAAGAAGCTTCCTGAAAAACAACTCATCATCAACCACCATCACAGTTGCGGGCGTCCGCGAAGATTTGGTTTCCATCTGTTCTCCTCCCGGTTATGGAGTATATCAGGCATTACAGGCGCCAGCACGGATTTCTGAATATCTTATTAAAGCCGATAGTACAAGCAACTTCCCGTTTTTCATCTCTCTCCCTCCGGATATTTTTGGAATCTACCTGACGTCCAACCGCCAATGAAGGTCATCTACCTTCAAACCAAACGCCTGCCACACGGGTGCGACGAACGCGGGCTGAAAAGGACTGTTTCCGCGGCGCCTCGACTGCCTGTATCCTGTTTCCATGCGGAAACCAATAATTATTTGTGGTTAAAAGGGGCTTGCGGACACTGCCCGTCCGGGATTGACCATTAATCAGCAAAATTTTTTTCTAATTAGTATCACATATTGTTGTAAAGTCAAAATTTTTTCATGCGCATCGCGCCTAGCGTTTTGGATTCCGTGAAAAGGTGACAGACACAGCGTTTCAGCCATAGCCCAGACCGTGGAAACAACATGCCGGGGTGGCATGCGCGGCAAATCATGGTAAACTGTCCGCCATGCGCCAGAATGTATCAACAAAGGGCTCATACAACTTCTGGTTATACGGAGAACGCACATGAAAGATCTACTGGGAATGATTCTGGCTGGTGGCGCCGGCGAACGCCTTAAACCCCTGACCCAGGTAAGGGCGAAACCGGCCGTTCCCTTCGGGGGGAAATACCGTATCATCGATTTTGTCGTAAACAATTTCATTAATTCCGAGATTCAGAATGTGAAGATCCTGGTGCAGACGCTTTCACAGCCGTTGATCAATCACCTGAGCAGCCTGTGGCCTTCCGTACCCGTGTACAACTTCTTCGTCCAGGCCATACCCGCACAGAAAAGGGTCAGCGAAGACTGGTACAAAAGCACGGCGGATGCGGTTTTCCAGAACATGAACATCTTCGCCGACAATCCATACTACCGGCGGGTGGCGATCTTTTCCGGGGATCATGTCTTCAAGATGGATGTTGGACAGATGGATCGTTATCACCAGGAAAAAGGTTCGGATTTCACGATTTCCGCCATGGCGATCAAGGCCGGGGACGCTGGAAGGTTCGGAGTCCTGGAGGTTGATGAAAACAACAGAATTGTCGGTTTCGAGGAAAAGCCCGCGAATCCCAGGGAAATTCCAGGCAGGCCCGGCTATTGCCTTACCTCCATGGGAAACTATATTGCGGAAATACAGGCGCTCAAGGAGGCGCTGATTGAAGACTCCAAAAATGAATGGTCCACCCACGATTTCGGAAAAGATGTCATTCCGATGATGCTGGCCAGGGATAATCAGCTGTATGCCTATGATTTCGGGGAAAACGAAGTGCCTGGAGAAGAGCAGGTATACTGGCGGGACGTGGGAACCATAAGATCATACTGGGAAGCAAACATGGATCTGGTAAGCGTCAGGCCGGATTTGAACCTCTATAACGAACTCTGGCCCATCAAGACTTCACCAGACTTCACTCCTCCGGCGAAATGGGTTCTCAGCCAGTCTCTGGTGGACAATACCATCATAAGCGGCGGTTGCATCGTAACCAGGGCCGAGATCAGCAATTCCCTGATAAGCAAGAGAGTCCGGGTGGAAAAAGGCGCCATGGTGCGGGAAAGCGTGATATTCGCGGACGTAACCATCGGTGAAGGCGCAAAGGTAAGAAAGGCCATAATCGACAAAAACGTCCATGTCCCGCCTCACGCGCGCATCGGTTTCTCGGAGGAGGAGGACATGGCCCGGGGATTCAGGGTCTCCGACGGCATTACCGTGGTTCCCAAGAATTACTCATTCCCCTCCTGAACCCGAACGACGGGATCAGGAAGTCATTTTAGGGACTCGGAACAAACAAATATACCGTTTTACATCTCATCTTCAGACCAT
>CAZFCG010000026.1:0-2422 GCA_964517595.1 uncultured Geobacter sp.
AAACGGTATATTTGTTTGTTCCGAGTCCCTTAGTTGCTCCACTGTATCAATTCCATCCGGCGGCAATGAATGGCGCCAAGGTGATAAACGCATGAGAATAACAAAGACTACTTTCATATTGATCCTGTGCGCTCTTGCCGCGGGATGCGCCGTGGGGCCGGATTTCCGGCCGCCGGAGGCGCCTTCCGTGCAGGGGTACACACCGGACCCCCTTGCCGGAACGACCGCCTCCGCCACCGGCGCGGGCGGGGCGGCCCAGCGTTTCGTCAGGGAAAAGGATATCCCCGGCCAGTGGTGGACCCTGTTCCGTTCGGAGGCCCTGGAAGCCCTGATCCGGAAGGCCCTGAACCGGAGTCCCACCATAGCGGCGGCGGAGGCGCGACTGCGGGAGGCGGAGGAAAATCTGCGCGCCAGGGGCGGGACTGTCTATTTCCCGAGCGTGGACGGAAGCATTTCCGCAATCAGACAGAAATCCACCTCCGCCTCCTACGGCCAGCCCGGGGGCGGGTCCAACACCTTTACCCTCTTCAATGCCTCGGTAAATGTTTCCTATACCCTGGACATCTTCGGCGGCGCCCGCCGGGAGATGGAGGCGCTCAGGGCGCGGGTTGACTATGAGCGCTTCCGGCTGGAAGCCTCGCACCTGGCACTGACCTCCAATATCGTCACCTCCGCCGTGATGGAGGCGTCACTCCGGTCGCAGATGCAGGCCACCAGGGAGATTGTGGACATGCTCCGGAAACAGCTCGAACTGGTCAGCGCCAAATTCGAGATGGGGGGCGCTTCACGACCGGACGTTCTCGAACAGCGGACCCTTCTGGCCCAGACCGAGGCGACGCTTCCCCCCCTGGAAAAGGAACTGGCGAAAACGCGCCATCAACTGGCCGTGTATGCCGGCGCTTTTCCGGGAGAAGGGGGAATTCCGGAATTCCATCTTGAAGCCCTGGACCTTCCCACGGATCTGCCGGTCAGTGTTCCTTCGGCGCTGGTCCGCCAGAGACCCGACATCCGCGCATCGGAGGAACTGCTGCACGCCGCATGCGCCCAGGTGGGGGTCGCCACGGCAAACCTGTATCCCAGGATCACCCTTTCCGGAAGCCTGGGGAGCAACGCCGTGAAGATAGAGGATCTGTTTTCTTCAGGCTCTTCCATCTGGTCCCTCGGCGCCGGGCTGCTGCAACCTCTTTTCCGGGGTGGAGAGCTGACCGCCAGGAGGCGGGCGGCCATAGCCGCCCATGATCAGGCCCTGGCCCAGTACCGGGAGACCGTTCTGAATGCCTTCCGGGACGTGGCGGATACCCTGCGGGCTCTGGACCTGGACGCGGAGACTCTGCGCGCCCAGGCTGACGCTGAAGCCTCGGCAAGGGAGACCCTCTCCTCGGTTGAGAGCCAGTACCGGATCGGCGCGGTCAATTACATCTCCCTGCTGATTGCGCAACGCCAGTACCAGATAGCGTATACCAGCCTGGTGCGGGCAAGGGCGGCCCGCTTCGCCGATACCGCCGCGCTGTTCCAGGCATTGGGCGGAGGGTGGTGGAACAAGGACGCCGGGGAGAAGCGGAGCGGCGGTTAGGCGCCGCCTGTTTCCCGTTGTGTGAAACTCCTTCAGGTAACCCGACGTCGCTTCACGGTATCTCTACATCCATTTCAGGAGCCATGAATACATGAAGAAAAAAATAATCCTCGCTCTCCTGGGACTCCTCCTCCTCGCCGGTCTGCTGGCCGGTATCAAGGCCCTCCAGATAAAGGCCATGATCGATCAGGGAAAGAAGGCCGTCCCCCCGCCCCAGGCGGTCACCGCGGCGCAGGCCCGCTCCGAGACCTGGGAGACCTCTCTTTCCGCCGTGGGTTCCCTGGAGGCTGTCCAGGGGGTAACGGTCTCCGCGGAGATGTCCGGGAAGGTGACCGCCATCTCCTTTACCGCGGGCGCTCCGGTGAAGAAGGGAGATGTCCTGATCCGTCAGGACACATCCTCGGAAGAGGCCCAGTTGCCCGGCCTGGAAGCCCAGGCAAAGCTTGCCCTCGCGGATCTCAGGCGCGCGGAGAAGATGCTCAAGGACCGGATTGTCTCCCAGGCCGATTACGACAGGGCGCTGGCCGCCCATGAGCAGGCGGTGTCGCAGGCGCAAATGGTGAGAGCCGCCATCGCCAAGAAAGTGATACGCGCCCCCTTCAGCGGGCGTCTCGGTATCCGCCGGGTTAACCTCGGACAGATGCTTCGTGAAGGGGATGAAGTGGTCACCCTTCAGGCGCTGAATCCCATCTATGTCAACTTCTCACTGCCCCAAAAAAATTTGGCCCAGCTCCGTAGCGGCCTGGCCGTCCGCGTGACATGCGACGCCATGCCGGGCCTTTCCGTGCCAGGGCGGGTCACCGCCGTCAATCCCCTGGTCGACCCGGAGCCGCGGACTCTCCAGGCGCA
>CAZFCG010000026.1:2432-40012 GCA_964517595.1 uncultured Geobacter sp.
TAGTTATAGGTTTTGGATTCCTGACGGCATTTTTGTGGAAAACCGGGCTGAAAAACTCCGCCCCGGAATGTTCGTTAATGTGGCGGTAGGGCTTCCGGCGCGGAATCAGGTCCTTTCCGTTCCGGCGACAGCCGTGCTTTACGCCCCCTTTGGAGATTCCGTATTTATCGTGGAGGATTCCAGGGAAGGGAAGGGGGGGAAGGCCCTCCGCCAGCAGTTCGTTCGCCTGGGAGAAAAAAGGGGTGACTTTATTGCCGTGGTCAGCGGCCTGAAACCCGGCGAGAGCGTTGTCACCACCGGCGTCTTCAAGCTGCGCAACGGCCAGGCCGTGACCATAGACAACAAGCTGGCGCCCGAGTTCAGCAAGTCGCCGGCGCCGGAGAATAACTGACCCATGAAAATAACCGACCTCTTTCTGCGCCGCCCGGTCCTGGCCCTGGTGGTGAACCTGATCATCATCATCGCCGGACTCCAGGCCATACGTTCCATAAACGTGCGTCAGTACCCCCGCAACGAGAACGCGGCGGTAACCGTGAAAACGGTTTATGTGGGCGCCGACGCCGAGCTGGTGCGCGGTTTCATTACCACGCCCCTTGAAAGGGCCATCGCCTCCGCGGACGGTATCGAGTACATGGAGTCCAAAAGCACGCTCGGTCTCTCCACCATCACGGTCAGACTGAAACTGAACTACGATTCCACCAAGGCCCTGGCCGAGATCAGTTCCAAGGTGGACCAGGTGCGCGCCGATCTCCCCCCCGAGGCCGAGGTTCCCATTATCAACATCGAGTCGGCGGACAGCCAGTTCGCCTCGGCCTATCTCAGTTTCAGTTCCGATGTCCTGAAGCAGAACGAGATCACCGATTATCTGGTGCGCGTGGTCCAGCCCCGTCTGTCGGCCGTGCCGGGCGTGCAGCGGGCCGATGTGCTGGGCGCCCGGACCTTTGCCATGCGGGTATGGCTGAAGCCCGATCGCATGGCCGCCTTTAATCTGACCCCCACGCAGGTTCGCGACGCCCTGACGGCCAACAATTTCCTGGCGGCCGTGGGGCAGAGCAAAGGGGCTCTCATCCAGGTCAACCTTACCGCGGACACCAACCTGAACACGGTTGACGAATTCAAGCGCCTGGTGGTCATGAGAAAGAACGGCGCCATCGTGCGCCTCGTGGATGTGGCGGATGTTGTTCTGGGCGCGGAGTCATACGACGAGGAGGTCCGCTTCAACGGGCAGTCAGCCGTATTTATCGGGATATGGGCGCTTCCCAATGCCAACTCCCTTGACGTCATCAAAAAGGCCCGCGCTGAACTGGACTCGGTGAAGCAGGATCTCCCTGCCGGCCTTTCCGCCCATATCGCATATGACGCCACCGATTACATCTCCAACGCCATAACCGAGGTCTTGAAGACCCTGGGCGATACCCTTCTGATCGTGATGCTGGTCATCTTTCTCTTCCTCGGCTCCTTCCGTTCGGTGCTCATACCGGTGGTGGCCATACCCCTTTCGCTCATCGGAGGAGTGTTCCTGATGCAGGTGTTCGGCTTTTCCCTGAACCTCCTGACCCTTCTGGCCATCGTGTTGTCCGTCGGCCTGGTGGTGGACGATGCCATCGTGGTGGTGGAAAACGTGGAGAGACACCTGAGCGAAGGGAAAACACCGTTGCAGGCGGCCCTTATCGGCGCCCGCGAACTGGTGGGGCCGATCATTGCCATGACCATCACCCTGGCAGCCGTATATCTCCCCATAGGGCTTCAGGGCGGGCTGACCGGCTCCCTGTTCCGGGAATTCGCCTTTACCCTTGCCGGAACGGTAACCATCTCGGGAATCGTGGCTCTGACCCTGTCGCCCCTCATGTCTTCCCGGCTCCTGAAGCCCGGCCTGGAAGAGCGAGGGCTCCCCGGTCTCATCGCCCGCGGCTTTAATAGCCTGCGAAATCTCTACGGCCGGTGTCTGGACAAGACCCTGGCCGCGCGCCCGGCAGTCTACGGCGTATGGGTGGTCATCTCGATCCTGACGATCCCCATGTTCACCATGTCGGCCAAAGAGCTGGCGCCCACCGAGGACGAGGGAATTATCTTCGCCATTCTCGACTCTTCCGCCAACTCGACCCTTGATCAGAACCGATTCTTCGCGGACGCCGTCAACCGTGTCTATACCGGCACGCCGGAGAATGATTTCACATTTCAGGCAACCTATCCCAGTTCCGGTTTCGCGGGCCTGGTCCTGAAACCCTGGGATGACCGGAAGAGAACCGCATTCCAGATCATGCCGGAGGTGCAGGGCAAGCTCTCCGCCATCCCGGGCATCCAGGCATTCGCGGTGACGCCGCCGGCGTTGCCGGGAGGGGGCGACTTCCCCGTGGAGTTTGTCATAGCTTCCACGGCTGACACCCGGCAGATACTGGAGTTCGCCGACCAGCTCAGGCTTGCGGCCATGAAAAGCGGCATGTTCGCGTTTCCGCCCCTAATAGATGTAAAGATCGACCAGCCACAGTCCGAGTTCGTCATCGACAGGGACAAGGTGGCGTCTCTGGGGCTCAATCTCGGACAGGTCGGAGGCGATCTGGGCGGCATGGTGGGTGGAAACTACGTCAACCGCTTCGATATCTCGGGGAGAAGCTACAAGGTCATACCCCAGATCGAGCGCTCCGGCCGGCTCAATCCCAATCAGTTACAGGATGTATATGTCACCGGACCAGACGGCAGGCTGATCCAGCTCAGCTCCATCGCCACGCAACGGGATACGGTGGTCCCCCGCTCCCTGAACCGTTTCCAGCAGCTGAACTCGGTCAAGCTGAGCGGCGTTCCCATACGTCCTCTGGATGAGGCCCTCGGTTTCCTGGAGAAGGAGGCGGAGAGGATCCTTCCCAAGGGATACGTGATGGACTACACCGGAGAATCCCGCCAGCTTCGCACGGAAGGAAACCGTTTCCTGCCCGCCTTCACCCTGGCGATCATTCTCATCTTCCTGGTTCTGGCGGCCCAGTTCAACAGTTTCCGCGACCCGTTCGTCATCCTGGCCGGGTCGGTTCCCCTGGCCATGTTCGGCTCCCTGCTGTTCACCTTTCTGAAGATGCCGGACCCGAGCGTCCCTTTCCTGACCAACGGCTGGACCACCACCCTCAACATATATTCCCAGGTCGGTCTCGTAACCCTGGTGGGGCTGGTGTCCAAAAACGGCATCCTTATCGTTGAGTTCGCCAACAAGCTGCAGATGGAAGGCGTGTCCAAGCTCGATGCCATCCGCGGGGCGGCCATGATCCGCCTCCGCCCGGTTCTCATGACCACGGCCGCAACCATCGCCGGTCATTTCCCCCTGACCCTGGTGAGCGGGGCCGGAGCGGCGGCCCGTAACTCCATCGGCCTGGTGCTCGTGGGTGGAATGTTCGTCGGGACCATGTTCACCCTCTTCATCATCCCGTCCATATACATGCTGATAGCCCGCGACCACGGCAGGGACCGGGAGCGGGAGGCCGCGGTGGCAGCCGCGGAGGTGTCATGATGACCGAAACTCATGTTTACAGGGCCGGGAAGCAGCCGGGACAGTCTTTGAGTCGAATCAGGAGAATGTGACCCTGGCGGTCGGCGTTTTTTTGTCTTTTGTCTCTGACATCCCACCCGGAACATCTTGTTCATGATGCATTTGCTAAAAACGGGTTGCGGTGGGGATGGCAATAATGATATACAGAAACAACCGCCACGGATTTATCCGTGGCTTTTTTTCAGGAAAACAGGGCGCCGGAATGGACGACAGGGGCTTGTCGCGGTTCCGGTCGGGCACGAAAAGCGGAGAGAATGGGGATCATCGACATACTGGAAAAGAAGCTGGGCAGATATGCCCCGGCGAATATCACCCTTTACCTCATAGCGGGACAGACCCTTGTGTATGTCCTGTTTATGATGGGGAGGCTTGATCCTTCACAGGTAGCCTATTCCGCTGACAGCGTTTTACGGGGCGAATGGTGGCGTCTCTTATCCTTTCCCTTTGACCCGCCGGTGCGCAATCTTCTGTTCGCCTTTTTCGCCTGGTATCTCTTTTACCTCATGGGTTCGGCCCTGGAGGAGCACTGGGGCGCTTTCCGGTACAATCTGTTCCTGTTGACGGGTTACCTGTTGACTGTTGCGGTTTCCTTCCTGATTCCGGGGCATTTTGTCACAAACGCATTTCTGGCCGGGTCGGTTTTCCTTGCCTTTGCGTTCCTGTTTCCGGATTTCCAGTTGCTCCTGTTTTTTGTTCTTCCCGTCAGGATAAAGTGGCTTGCGCTTATCACATGGCTCGGTTACGGATACATCATCCTTACCGGAGGATGGGCAGGCCGCCTTTTGGCGCTTGCCTCGATAGGAAACTTTCTCCTCTTTTTCGCCCGTGACATAATCGTGAATCTGAGGTATGGACGAAAACAGCTCTCCAGAAGGGTTTCCGCCTCTGCGCGAAGTAATGATAAGCCGTTTCACCGATGCACGGTCTGCGGTATTACCGACAAGACCCATCCGGATATGGATTTCCGCTACTGCCCCCAGTGTGATGGGCAGCATGGCTATTGCCGTGACCATATCTTCAATCACGAGCATGTAAAAAAATCGTGATATCAGGCCCGGCTGCCACTCTTTCCCCCGGCCTGGAAGACAGCTCATGGATAACACCCCCATTTACACCGCCCGGAATGCTCTTCATTAGCCTTCCGGGCGGGCTGCAATTTGAAAAACAAGAAAGGAGCTAAACTTTCAGCAGGTTTTGCCGATACGTTTAATTAAGGAGGTGGCGATCATGGCGCAATGCGAGAAAAGATCCAATTCCCGCTGGCGTGACTATGTGGCCTCGGCCTACCTGCGAAGGATAATGGGCGGCTCCCGTGATTTCAATCCAGGCAAGGGAGGCAGGATTTACAGGCGCTATGACTACACTATAGAGGCGGTCGGCATCCTCGCCCGAGCCCGTCTCAGCGCCCGGTGAGCGAAAGCCGCGCCGGGTGTGAACAGGCCGCTTTTGACCCGCGGCCAAAAACGATGAGCAGTTTACTATCGGAGGCAACATGTTTGATGAAACACAGCCATATCAGTTACCTCTTTCCTGGGAAAGCAGCAGTTTCCCCCGTTTCGCGGTTATCATGCCCGGTTTCGATTCGGTAACCACAGGCAATGACGAATATCTCCTGCTGACTCCCCAGGAGAACGAAACAGGCCATTTCCGTGAATATTTCCAGCTTCCCAACGACCCCAGGACCGTAAGGGAGCTGATGAATGTCATCGGACCGGATACGGAAGAAAACTGGGTTCCCTTTGGCGCCTGGTTGCTGGAATAAGACAAGTTCAATCCGCAGCATAATTCCAAGGGCCGTTTACGCCGCTGTTACGCGGTGGAAACGGCCTTTTTCTTTCCCTGTATGGCCGTTGACTTTACTCTGTACGGTTGCTAGAATGCGCGCGTTTCATGAAGGAAGAACGGCAGGCTCCGCGAAAAATCCATTGAGGTACGGGCTAACAAGGAATGCAATAATGCGCCAATTCATTCGTATACTCTGTTTTTGCGTTTTCCTGGCGTTTTCCGTCGGATGCGTAGGCCAGAATGTTTATCAGAAGAAGCTTGATGAAGCCGCGAACCTTAACACGGATCTGGCCGATGCCAGGAACAGGAATCTTGATCTTGCCCGTGAAAATGAGAGGCTCCGCGGAGAAATATCCACCCAACTTGAAAAAATTGGAAAACTGGAAGCCGGGAATTCGGAGCTGCGGGGATTGATCGCAATGAAGGATGAGAGCCCGGCCAGGAAGATTGTCGCACAGGGGCGCGAGATCGAGCGTCTAAGGGATGACCTGGCGAACCTCCAGCGAGGTCGTGAGGAAAAGGCGCGAACTGTGAGCATCCTTTACGAGAACCTGCTGGAAAGAATGAAGGATGATGTGGCCCATGGACGGGTATCCATAACGGAGCTGCGGGGAAAGGTCTCGGTAACCGTCCGTGAAGACGTCCTTTTTTCCGGGAAAACCAGTGAATTTTCCCATGAAGGCGAGAATATCATCAGAAAAATAGCCTCCTTCCTCAAAGGTACCAGTGACAGGGAGGCGCGCATCCAGACCTCCATTGATATGGGCGTCCGGGGAGACAGGGCTTCCTCGCAATGCATCCCGCCCGACTCTGCCATCGTCCGGGCTGTCGCCCTTGCCGGACAGCTGGGCCGCTCGGGTGTTGATCCGGGAATCCTCTCCGTTTCCGCCAGCGGCGGATTCCCTGCTGGCGGGGCTTCCCTGACCTCATCCATTGGCGGCTCTTCCCGTTCACTAGAGATTGTTATCCTTGAAAAGGAATGAGGTCATGTTCTGGAGCGGGGGACACCTATGAACTCGAACTTGAAAAATCACAGCTTTGTCCGGTTAAGGGACTCGGAAGAAGCTGATATACCAGGTTTTACGCTCAGATTCGGGCCGGATTTGTCGTTCCTGATTGAGCAAAACCGCAGGCGTAGCAGGGCTACGTCGAGGATTTTGTGATTGAAGGGGCGGCAAAGATGGTCTGAAGATGAGATGTAAAACGGTATATTTGTTTGTTCCGAGTCCCTTAGCTGCTTGTCCCTGCCGGACACTTTTTACAGACCAGATGGAACTTCACCCATAAACGGAAATGAAAAAAGGCAGAGAAAAAAAACAGAAAAACAAGGAATTTTCGAATGTGCCGTTCAAGGGACTGAAATCCTTTAACGTTAGCTCTGAAGGCCAGTCTGAAGAGCCGATCGCGGCAAAAAAAGCCGCTCCTCCGCCGGCGCGGCCGGATGAGGACGACTGCGCTCTTTTTCTCCGGGAAATGGAAGGCATCAAACGCCTGCATGGTGAGAAAAAGCGCAAGGTCCAGGCGCCGAAGCCGCCCGTCGAATCAGAACCCGGACTGGATGATCAAGAGAGAAAACTGTTTCTTTCCGCACTGTCGGGTATGGACGTATCGTTCAGGGACGAGATTCCGGATGTAAAGCCCCTTCGCCCGGTCGCGGTCAACCGCATGCGGCAGCTGAAGTCAGGGGCCATCCGCGTCGACCTGGAACTCGATCTCCATGGGCAGACACGGGACGAAGCGCTGAAATCTCTGGAAAGGTTTGTTACCGGCGCCTACAATCGCGGCCAGAAAGCGGTTCTGGTCATCACTGGCAAGGGTAACAATTCTCCGGCGGAACCGGTTCTTCTGGTGGCGGTGGCGTCCTGGCTCAGGGAGGCGGGCAGGAAAATGGTTTCCGAATTCGCCCCGGCGCCGCCCCGACTGGGAGGCGCCGGGGCTTTTGTGGTGTTTCTGAAGGGTAAAAAGGGAGATGGCGGGGATACCGGCCAAAGAGAGGAGACGAAGAGATGATTAAGCCGGGGAGGTATATTACCTTCAATGTCGTGGTTTCCATTCTGCTTATTTTATGGGGTTTTGTGCTGTTGCTGGCCGGCTCGGCCCATGCTGCGGATAAACCTAAATCCGCTGTTACCAGATATTGGATGAGCATCTCCACGGAGAAAAGCATTATTCCGGGGATGCCTGATGGCATGCCTGATATGGGAGGTCTTTTCGGTCGCGGAGATTCTGGAAAAAAGCTTCTTCTCCAGATGTATTCGCCCAAGGCGCCTCCCGCCGGACCTGTCGCCTCCCATGATATCCCGCCCGCTCAAAACATGGGCGACTCCCTGCCGCTGATAATTCCCGAGCGGGAGCGTCGGCAAGAGACGGAAGAAGCCGGTAAACCGTCCGGAATGGAAAAACCGAAGATGCGAATGCTCATCTACTGGGGGTGTGGAGAGACAATCCGGAAAGGACAGCCTCGGGTGCTGGACACGGAAAAGATGAGCCTCGCGGAATTCGGCAAGACGATGGGAGGAAGGGTTGCGGCCCGACACATTCCACCTTCTCCCGACTCCAGTCGCGGCTATGCGGAGTGGCCCAATGAGAAAGATCGCACGCCGGTCCCGAAAAACAGTTCCCTGGTCGGCGCGCATCTGGTGCACGGCAATTATCTTCCGGATATGCGTTTCGCCATCGGTTCCGGCCATGATTTCATGGCGCCTGTGGCGTTTACATCGGTAAAGGGATCACCGGCGGATAGTTTCAGATTCCAATGGCGTCCCATCCCTACCGCTACTGGTTACTTTGCCACGGCCATGGGCCATGAAGAAAAGACGGGAACGATGATCATCTGGAGTTCCAGCGAGCTCGCCGAGCCCGGGTATGCCCTCATGGACTACCTTCCGCAAGAAGAGGTGCGCCGGATGATCCGGGAAAAGGTGGTAATGCCTCCATCCGTTAACCAGTGCGCCGTTCCGCGCGGGGTGTTCAAGGACGCCGAAGGCGGAATTCTCCAGTTCATAGCCTACGGGGATGAGCTGAATATAGTCTATCCTCCAAGGGACCCGAAAAAGCCCGTGGATCCCATCTGGACGGTCAAGGCGAGACGTAAATCCACCGGCATGCTCCCCCTGATGGCCATGGATGATAACGGAGATGAGAAAAACAGAGGGCGGGGACGCGATTCCGCTGATGAGGAATCTCCGGAAGGCAATGGGGGCATTTCTCCTGGAAAGGCGCTGCGCGGCATACTGGGATTCTGAATGTGCCTGGTTCTGGTGAAATCATTGTTGCCGCTGCCTTGTTGATGACTCTTGGAGCCGAAGTGATCTTTTATTGGACCAATGGGATGATTCTTTCATGAAAGCCGTTTCCGTCTGCCTGGTCAGATGGCGCGGCTTTTCTTTTTTGGGGACGGTTTCTTCAGCGACTATTCTCTTATTTTGTTTGTAAGGAGCGGAAAGATGTTCAATCCGACACGTATCCTTGTTCCCACCGATATGTCCGAGCATTCGGACAGAGCCATTCGAAGGGCATTTGATATCGCGAGACAGTTCATGGCTGATGTGTACATACTGCACGTAGTGAACGACCCGGTGCAGTTGTGTACGCTGGATTTCTGCGTCAGCGAGGAAATCCTCGGCCAGTTCAGATCACACCTTCTGGAACAGGCGAGAGCGGCAGTGCATAACCAGGTGGGAAGGTTTGTCAGCATGGGGAGCGTTAATTTGAACACCGAGGTGAGGATAGGGGTCCCCCACGAGACAATCCTGAAAGCAGCAGGAGAAATGGGCGCGGACCTGATAATCATTGCCCCCCACGGAATGACCAATTTTTCGAAACATCTCATGGGAAGCGTGGCGAGGCACGTCCTTCTAGGGGCGGAATGCCAGGTTCTGGTGGTGAAGTAGGCGTCAGGAGGGATGCGCAGATGAAAGGCGCGACCGGGAAGGAACATTTGAAAAGCCGCTCCTTGTCGCCATCGCAGCGGCGGCGGGCGGAGGATGCCCTTTGTGAAAAAAACCAGATGCTGGAGTCCATCATCAACTCCTCGCCGCTGGCGATTATCGTCCTGGATTCCCTCCTCAATGTCACCCTGTGGAATCCCGAGGCGGAAAAGATGTTCGGCTGGACAAAAGAGGAGATTCTGGGAAAGCCGTATCCAATTGTCTCCGAAGACCGCCGGGAAGAGCTTATGGCCAATGTGCGCGATCTCCACGAGGGGGCTTCACGGCGATTCATGGAGACGCAGCGCATGCACAGGGACGGGACCCTCATCGACGTGAGCCTCTCCACCGCGCCCGTATTGAACAGTGAAGGTATCACCATCGCCTATATGGCCATGTTCGCCGATATACGGGAGAGGAAAAGGGCGCAGGAGGCGCTGCGAGAGTCGGAGGCCAATTATCGGACCATCTTTGACGCGGCCAATGACGCCACCTTTGTCTTTGATCCGGAAAACGGCGACATGCTCGACGTCAATCTGAAGATGTGCGAGATGTACGGATATACACGAGAACAGGTGCTGCGGCTGAATGTGGGCGCCCTGAGCGCCGGCACGCCGCATTATACTTATGACGATGTCCTCAGAAAGATATGGAAGACGAGATACGACAAATCCCACATGTTCGAATGGCTTGCCAAGGACAGCTCGGGGAGGCTCTTCTGGATAGAGGTGAACATGAAGGGCGCGGTCATCGGAGGTGAATACCGCGTCCTGGCCGTGTGCAGGGACATAGGAGAACGCAAGGCCGCTGAGGAAGAGAATCGCAAAATGCAGGTGCGTCTCCGCCAGATGGACAAGATGGCGGCCATCGGCACCCTTTCCTCCGGTATTGCCCACGAGATCAACAATCCCAACAACTTCATCCTTTCCAACGCACAGTTCATCGAAGATATCTGGCCAGACATCAACAGGATACTTGCCCTCTATGCCGAGGAGAACGGCGAATTTTTTCTCGGGAAACTCCGATTCTCGGAAGCAAGCGCCTACATACCGAAGATGCTGGAGGGCCTGGTAGAGGGCTCGCACCGGATCAACCGCATCGTTACGGGGTTGAAGGATTTCGCGCGTCAGGAAAAGACCCGCCTTGATCAGGCCGTGGACCTCAACAAGGTCATCCAGGCGGCCCTTACCATACTCCAGAACCAGATACAGAAGCATACGGACAGATACCAGTGCATACTCGCCGAGAACCTCCCGCCGGTCAGGGGGAGCTTCCAGCAGTTGGAGCAGGTAATTGTCAACCTGATCATGAACGCCCTGCAATCACTGAAAGACAGGGATTCGGGGATATTCATAAGCACTTATTATATCCGCTCTATCGGACAGAACGTCATAACGGTAAGGGACGAGGGAGAAGGGATGTCGGAGGATGTCAGGCAGGCAATCTTCGATCCGTTTTTCACCACGAGGCTCGACAGCGGAGGGACCGGCCTGGGCCTTTCCATCTGTTTCACCATAGTAAAGGAACATGGCGGCATAATTGAATGCGAATCGGAGCCGGGGAAGGGGTCGACCTTTCTCGTCAGGCTGCCGGTTCAGAACCATGGAAAGAGGGGGCCCGGACATCCATGACAAAGACCCAAACGTTTCCTGTGCTGCTCGTGGATGACGAGCGGCACATCCTGGTTGCGTCGGAATCAGTGCTCCGTTTTGCCGGTATAAGGGAGGTAAGCAGCGTTGACGACAGCCGCCGTGTCCTGCCTCTCCTGGAAGAAGGCGGTATCGGAGTTGTCGTGCTCGATCTCTTCATGCCCTACGTCTCCGGCAGGGAGCTTCTTGAAACCATGAGCAGGGACTACCCGCATATCCCCGTTATCGTAATGACGGCGGCGGACGAGGTGGATACCGCGGTAGGCTGCATGAAGGACGGCGCCTTTGATTATCTCGTGAAGCCGGTGGAGAACGCGCGGCTGATCTCCAGCGTGAAAAGGGCGCTTGAGGTATGCAGCCTGAAGAATCAGGTGAGGCAGCTTCGCGACCATCTGCTCAGCAACCGGCTGAAAAATCCGGAGGCGTTTTCTTCCATTGTCACCGCCAGTCCCAAGATGTCCGCTGTGTTCCAGTATTGCGAGGTCATAGCGGAATCCCAGCAGCCGGTCATCATTGTCGGGGAGACCGGAGTGGGCAAGGAGCTGGTTGCCCGGGCTATCCATGACCTCAGCGGAGTGGAAGGAAGATTCGTTCCGGTGAACATAGCCGGCCTGGACGATAACATGTTTTCCGATACCCTCTTCGGCCACAAGAAGGGAGCCTTTACCGGGGCGGAAAAGGCCAGGGGAGGTCTGATCGCCCAGGCCGCCGGAGGCACCCTTTTTCTGGATGAAATAGGCGACCTTTCCGAGGCCTCCCAGGTAAAACTGCTCAGGCTTCTGCAGGAGCAGGAATACTACCCGGTGGGCTCCGATATCCCTCTCGTGAGCGATGCGCGCATAGTCGCGGCTACCAACAGGGACCTGCGAGCCATGACCATGTCCAAGGCATTCCGCAACGATCTCTATTTTCGCCTCTGCTCCCATCAGGTGATTATTCCACCCCTGAGGGAACGAAGGGAAGACATCCCGCTTCTCATGGATTTCTTCTTCAAGGCGGCTGCCCAGATCTTCAGGAAGAACAGCCCCACCTATCCACCCCAGCTGGTAACACTCCTTTCAAGCTACGATTTTCCGGGGAATATCCGGGAATTGAAGGCAATGGTTTTCGACGCCGTGGCCAGGCACGTCTCCGGGGTCCTTTCCCTGGAACGTTTTCACGAGGTTATCGGCGGCATGCCACCCCCTTCTGGCGGAGAGCCGATCCTGTCCCGCCGCCTGAATGAATGGCTGACGGAATCCGGAGGACGTTTCCCCAAGGTGCGGGAGGTGGAAGAACTTCTCATCGATGAGGCCATGAAGCTGGCCAAGGGAAACCAGGGGATCGCGGCTTCGCTGCTCGGTTTCACCCGCCAGACCCTCAACAAGAGGCTAAAGGCCAGGAAAGAGAAGGGGGGAGAGAGTCTGCCCGCTTTTCCAGTTCGGCGGACATGATGCGTTCGCGTAAGTGTCCTGGTTGAATGTAAGAAAACATCTCAGCGCACGGGAGGGTTTCATGGGTAAGGACAAATCAACAGAGGACCTCAGGATTCTTGCCGCCGATGATCTGCGAATGGTCCGGGGCGGAGATGATTTACAGCTTGTTCGCGGCTTGAACCGACGGGATTTTATCAAATGTTCCGTCGGAATGATTGCCTCCCTTTACCTGGCTTCGTTAACAACGGCATGCGGCGGAAACGGCGGATCTCCACAGGTTTCAGGCTATCCCATTGACTCCAAGGTTCTGAAAACCACGCAGCGGATGATCTCTTTTCCATATACTGCCCCATCTCCCGGCCTTCCTGCAGGTATGCCTCCTCAGCCAGACCCTCCCTATAGTCCCAATGGCGGACCCGCGCTTAATTGGGATCAGTTGCGTCAGATTCAGGACTATGACCGGCTGGGTTATGGCCAGTGGGCATATGTGGACCGTCCTCTGCCGATTGTGAGGAGGACCGACATCATGCCCGCCGGTTACAATGCGGAAGGCATAACCATTAAAACAAGGTTGCTTAACTTCTTTGCCATGAGTGATATCCACCTCACCGACAAGGAAGCGCCAAACCAGTTTATTGATCTCCAGAGATCGAATCCGGATTACTCCGGGCAAAACAGCTCCATCTACTCGGGGGTCATGCTGTATACCCCCCAGGTCTTTGACGCGGCCATTCAGACGGCAAACGCCTTTCACCGGAAGGATCCCTTTGATTTTTTCATTTCACTGGGTGACTGCTGCAATACCGGCATGTACAACGAACTCAGGTGGTACCTCGATATCATTGACGGCAAGGTCATTATCCCCAGTTCCGGCGCCCATCGCGGCGCGGACACCATTGATTATCAGAAGCCGTTCAAGGCGGCGGGCCTGGACCGGTCCATTCCCTTCTACCAGGCCCTCGGCAACCATGACCACTTCATGATCGGCTCATTCCCGGTCTATGAGAACGGCCTGGACCAGTCATACCTCAGCGATACGGTCTGGTCGGCGCCAAACGAGCTTCTTACTCCCGACATCACCAGGTTTCCGGCCCTGTTCAACATCAACAATATTAAAAACTCCAATTATCATAGGTATTATCAAGGTGTTATTGATGGAACGACACCTTACGGCAATATCATCTGCTCAGGGGATGTTCAAGGCTACAGCACGCCTCCAAAGGTTGTGGCCGATTCCGACCGCCGCTTTTTGCGCAGAGAGGAATGGATCCAGGAATACTTCAGAACAACCACCAGCCCGAAGGGCCATGGTTTCAACCTGGTTTCATCAAACCCGAATTTTCACCTGGTGCCGGCCGCCGAACGGGCCGGTTTTGCCTGCTACAGCTTTGTGCCCAGGTCGAACGTGCCGTTGAAGGTGATAGTGCTGGATAACACCCAGCGTGAAGACGACGGCTCACTGGATATTCATGGTCACGGCTTTCTTGACGCAACACGGTGGGCCTGGCTCCAGGCTGAACTTGATGATGGTCAGGCCGCCAATCAGTTGATGATCGTTGCCTGCCATATCCCCATTGCCGTTGCAAATATCGGAACCGAGTTTGAATGGTGGCTTGGTGATTCCAATGCCACAATGGCTAACGCAGTGGATCTGACGACACTGGTCAGGAAACTGCAGAACTACACCAACCTGCTGATGTGGATCGCCGGGCACCTGCACGTAAATACGGTCAAGGCCTTTGTCTCGCCGGATCCGGTCAACGCGCCGGAAAAAGGATTCTGGCAGGTCCTGAGCTCGTCGCTTCGTGATTTCCCGCAGCAGTTCCGCACCTTTGAGATCTATCTCAATAGCGACTATACGGTTTCAATTGAGGCAGTGAACGTGGATATTGCGGTGAAAGAGGGTACGCCCGCGGCTACCTCGCGCAAGTATGCCATTGCTACACAGCAGATACTCCATAATCAGCTGAAGGGAAATCCCATCAATTATGCTGAATTAAGCCCCGGGGTCCCTTTGCCGACAATGGACCCGACCCGGCCGCAGGCTGGCGTGCAGACCCTGGGGACCGGGGATCCCGATCCCACGATCCGGTTTGTGGATCTGACCGCGCAAGGGATACCCTACAACGCCTCGTACAACGCCCGACTCATTAAACAGTTAAGCCCGGCCATGAAGGCGCATTTGCGGAAATTGTACCCGACGCCGTAATCGAAGATTATGGAAAAGGCGTCATTTACTGATTCCCTGCTTATTGACCTGGTACCCAGTAACACTTAAATCCACGTAAAATAATCCCATCTCCCCTCGTGGGAGAAGGGGAATTTCCAGGATATTCCCTGCTTGAAGCTTCACCCTCCCCCCAACCCCCTCCCATCAAGGGAGGGGGAGCCCGAATCTGTTGATGTTACAAAATACTGGAACCTCTCCGCTAAATATACAGTGCAATCCTTATGCAGGGGCAAGGCAATCCCAGCCCCTGCCATTGATATCATTACCTGCCTTCGTAATAAATCCATACCCCGCGAGAATGGGTGAGAAAAATCAGTCTTTTGTAAATATTGTTTACATGAGGCGCATATCATTTGTTTACAGACGCTTTTACCCTCTCGAAGATTCCATCCGGCAAATACGTTTACAACCACTTACTCCGTTAAATATCCGAGTAAATTCCTAACCTTTCAAAATCAAACGTCTTTTTAAATCAATTCGCGCTGGCACATCCCCTGCTATTGATGAAGGCATGCGATGTCGTGAAACCGCCCGTGTATCCGGCATCATAATCCCCCGCTACCCCGCCGGCGAGGAGTTACCGCTGGGGCATGGGAACTGACCGGAAGATTCGCGGAGAACGGAGGTGATGACGCGAAAGGAAACACGAGGGATTCTGGATTGGATTGCATGGGGCGGAAAATCATTGGCATGAATCAAAAATATCTTATGAGGAGGCAGGAAATGGCATTAGCAGAACAGGTTTTTGATTTCTTTATTCCGTCGGTTACGAAAATGGGTATTGGCGCGGTCAAGCAGTTGGGCGCTACGGCGAAATTCCTTGGCGGAACAAAGGCGCTGCTGGTAACCGATAAAGGGATGGTCGCCCTGGGTGTCTCGGATCAGATGAAGCAACTCCTGGAAGACGCGGGTGTGGCGACGGTCATCTTCGGTGGTGCCGAGCCGAACCCCACCGATCTGAATGTGCGGGAAGGTCTGAAGATGTATCGGGAAAACAAGTGCGACATGCTGGTCAGTCTTGGAGGCGGAAGCTCGCACGACTGCGCCAAGGGTATCGGCATTATGGCTACCAATGACGGAGACATCCGTGATTTCGCGGGAGTCGATGCGGTTCCCAAGCCACTGCCGCCCTTCATCGCCATCAATACCACCGCCGGAACCGCCAGTGAGATGACGCGCTTTGCCGTCATCACCAATACGGATATCCATGTAAAGATGATCTTCGCCACACCCAGAATCACCCCGACCGTGGCCATCAACGATCCCGTCCTCATGGCGGGCATGCCGCCTGCTCTGACCGCTTCAACAGGCATGGACGCCCTTACCCATGCCATAGAGGCCTATGTGGCGGCCCTGGCCAATCCCGTAACCGACGCGTGCGCCCTTGCGGCCGTCAAGCTGGTGGCCGAATATCTGCCCCAGGCCGTTGCCAACGGTGACAATCTGGAGGCCCGCGACAAGATGGCATACGCCGAGTATCTGGCGGGAATGGCCTTCAACAACGCCGGAATCGGCATCGTCCATGCCATGGCCCACCAGCCGGGAGCGCTTCTCAACAAGCCCCACGGGGTCTGCAACGCTATCCTGCTCCCGCATGGTTGTGCGTTCAACCTGATCGCGTGTCCCCAGCGCTTTGCCGATGTCGCCCTGGCCATGGGTGTCAATCCTGCCGGCCTTACCACCATGGAAATTGCGGAAAAGGGTGTTGAAGCTATCCGGAAACTTTCCGTATCGGTCGGTATTCCGGCCGGTCTGTCGGAAATCGGCGTCAAGGAAAGCGATATCCAGGTTCTTTCCGAAAGCGCCATTAAGGATATATGCTGTCTCTTTAATCCACGAAAAATCAAGATAGAGGACATCACCAGGCTCTACAGGGAAGCAATGTAGACGCCTTCGGCCGCGGAGAGGAAAGGGGGCGTCCCCCTTTCCTTGTCCATTGAGTCTCATGCAAACCTCAAAGAAGTTCCCTCTCCCCTGGTGGGAGAGGGTCAGGGAGAGGGGGAAAGGCTGAACAGCAAGTTGTAGTCCTCTGTGAAGCTCTTCTCAATAGATACATTCATTTGTGCGTCCGAACCACATGTCTTGCGTGTTGTACCAATATGAAATGACGGAGGAAGAGAAATGAGGAGATTGATAGTATTCGCCCTTCTGGCGACTGCGCTTGCCAAGCCGGATCTGTCGCTGGCCGCCAACGCAAGGGACTATATTCCGCTCCCCGACGGAACCATGCTGTTTTGCACCTATTTCAAGCATATTTCAGCAAGTACCTTTTACGCCAACGGGAAAAAGGCGGTCGACGACATCGGCCTGACCGCCAATCTGGGCATATTCAGGCCCGTCTATTACACCTCCATCGGCAATGCCCTTTATGGCGATGGAGGACTGATTGTTGACCCCCAGGCCCTACTCGTTTTCGGCGAACAGTCGCTTGATTCGGCCGATTCCAATGATTCCGGTTTCGCGGACTCGACCATTCTGGCCACTTTCTGGTTTGTCAATGCTCCCAAGGATAAATTCTGGGTAGGATTTTCGCCCTACATCACCATGCCCATCGGCCACTACAACAGGAACAAGGCCGCAAACCTGGGCGCAAACCGCTGGGCGTTCAAACCTGAGTTGGGCATAGTGAAGGGTATTGGGGAAAGGTTTTACGCGGACCTGATTTTCAACGGAGAGTTTTATACGGACAACGACGATCACCCCCAAGGTAAGATGTCGCAGGATCCGGTCCTTGGCGTTGAAACCCATTTCAGCTACGACATCACTAAACAATGGTATGTCTCCCTCGATTATTTCTACAACCACGGTGGGGAACAGAAGGTAAACGGGGTAAAGGTGGAGAATTCCAGAGTGGACAATCACGGCCTGGGTGTTTCGCTGTTCTGGATGATCGGCGCCAACAATCAGTTGATGATTGAATACAGGAATGATTTCGCCGTCAAAAACGGTGCGGCCGCCGACACCTTTGGCGCTCGCTGGGCCTATTTCTTCTGAGACGCTCAGGAAATAACAGTTCAATATCAGATTCCGAAAATCCTCCTTTTCGGTGTTGGGCGCCCCGTCAGGTGGGCGCCCCTTTTTTTACAGGCGCATGCAGGCGGGGAGTAAAGAAAATATTCGATTGTAAAATATATTTACAAGACATAAATGCCTGATACATGGCTTAAAAGATCAAATGTGATAAATAATGCGACAATTAAATGAATATGAATGATATGGAAAAGGCAGATTGAATTATAAATATCAGTATTTCTGTTAAATATATTCTTTATGGATATGGCATAAAGTTTGCTCTGCTATACGTGTACACAACCTCCATATTTTTTTTAGGGCGGGACTATATCCCGCCCCCTTTTTACTTTTTACTTTTTACTGTTACTTATGTCATCGACATGGCGCTTGATAGCTTTTGATTCGATTGGAATTAATATCAGTCTGCGCCTGGATGAAAATAAACAATGCTTGTTGCAGAGGGAGACTATTTTATGTTTGAGCAGGAATACCGTAAAAAGCTCGTAACGGCTCAGGAGGCTGTAAAGGTCGTAAAATCAGGAGATTGGGTCGATTACGGCATCTGTCTCGGCCATCCGGTGGCCACCGACAGGGCATTGGCGGAGCGCGCCGGAGAACTGGAGGATGTGAAGGTCAGGGGAGGAATAAGCATGTGGAAGCCGGCAATCCTGAACGTTCCGACGCCGGAGAAGAGCTTTACCTGGAATTCCTGGCACTGTACCGGAGTGGATCGGGGAATAATCGAAATGGGTTGCGGATACTACAGTCCCATGCGCTATTCGGAGCTGCCGAGGCTGTACCGTGAGAGCGTGGAGAGCGTGGATGTGGCCATGTTTCAGGCCGCTCCCATGGATGAACATGGGTTCTTCAATTTCGGTCCCCAGGCATCACACATGACGGCCGTGTGCGAGCAGGCGAAAAGGATCGTCGTGGAGGTGAACCGCAATATGCCCCGTTGCCTGGGCGGTTTCGAGGAAGGGATCCATATTTCCCGGGTGGATTACATTGTGGAAGGGGAGAATCCGCCCCTGGCGCAGTTGAAGGCGAATCCCCTCACGGAAGTGGATCGCAGGGTCGCCGGCCTGATAGTGGAGGAAATCCCCAGCGGCGCCTGCCTGCAACTGGGTATCGGAGGTATGCCCAACGCCGTCGGAACCCTGATAGGCGAATCCGATCTGAAGGACCTGGGAGTGCACACGGAGATGTACGTGGATGCCTTCGTGGACCTGACCCTTCTGGGAAAGATAAACGGCTCGCGAAAAAACATCGACCGCTTCCGCCAGGTTTTCGCCTTTGCCGCCGGAACGCGGAAGCTTTATGATTTTATCCATAACAATCCGGGGGTGCAGAGTTGTCCCGTTGACTATATCAACGATGTGAAGCGTATAGCCGCCATCGACAATTTCATCTCCATCAACAATGCCGTAGAAGTCGATCTGTTCGGCCAGGTTTCCTCCGAGTCTTCCGGAACAAAGCACATAAGCGGAACCGGCGGCCAACTGGACTTCGTTATGGGCGCCTATCTGTCCAAAGGGGGCAAGAGCTTTATCTGCCTTTCTTCCACCTATGGCAGGAATGGCGACAGCATGTCCAGGATTGTTCCCACCCTGGCGCCGGGCAGCATCGTAACCGCCAGCCGCGCCTGCACGCAATGGGTGGTAACCGAATTCGGCAAGGTCAATCTGAAAGGGAAAAGCAGCTGGCAGAGGGCGGAGGCACTTATCTCCATCGCCCATCCGGATTTCCGTGATAATCTGATACGGGAGGCGGACAGGATGAAGATCTGGCGCAACAGCAACAGGCGGTGAGAGGGAGGAGCAGCTCGAGGAGCCAATGAGGGAGAATTACCGGAGCCGGCTCATCCCTGGTGAACAGCGCTGGACGCACGCAAGGAGGTATTCGAAGTGTCTGGAAAAATCAAAATGATGATCGAAGAAATCCTCAGGGAGCGTACAAAGGGAAACGATATGCTGGTCAAAGCGGTCAATACGAAGTTGATGCTTAAGGGGATAAATCCTTCGAAATACGACGAGTTTTCCTTTGACGATCCCGTAATTATAGAAAAGCTTGAAAGAATGAAGAGGCATGTCGTCAGCGGCATCAAAAAGCCTCACATGAACATCAGGATCGCCGGTTCTGAAAAAGAGACGGCTGCTGATGCCGTGGCCGAACTGGTGGAAGCCTTTTCCGCCACTAATACAAAAATGCTCCTCTATTTCGCTTCAACCAGGTACCCCCCGAAAGAGATCAGCGCCAGGATGAATTCCGCTTTTCCCGGGGCGACTGTTTTCGGCTGTTCCACGGCAGGGGAGATCATGACGGGAAGGATGATGAAGGGGTCCGTTGTGGCGATGGCGTTCGATAAAGAGTCGTTGCCAAATTTCAAGGTCGAAGTGGTTCATCATCTGAGCAGAAAGGTGGAAGTGAATGACGTCTTCCGCTCCTTTGAGAGACATTTCGGTGAAGCGGCGGACGAGATGAAGCCGTCGAGTTATATCGGCATCGTTCTCGTGGATGGAATGTGCGGACTGGAGGAAAGGCTGATGGATGTCATCGGCGATAAAACGAACGTGCTGTTTCTGGGCGGTTCCGCCGCCGACGATCTGAAATTCCAGTCCTCCCATGTCTACGCCAATGGCAAGTCATACAGGGATGCGGCGGTTCTCGCGCTTCTCAGGCCGGCGGCGCCCTTTGACCTGGTGAAAACCCAGAGTGTGCGCGAGATGGGACCGGAGCTTGTCGTAACCAGGGCCAATGAGGATCACAGAGAGATCATGGAGTTCAACAACAGGCCGGCCGCTACGGCCTACGCGGAGGCGCTGGGCGTCTCGGTAAACGAACTGGCGGCCTGTTTTCCCAGCCATCCTCTCGGTCTTGTCATTGACGGAGAACCCTATATCCGCAGCCCGACACAGATTGTGGGTGAAAGTGTCTTTTTTCATTGCAGTTCCGTTGAAGGGATGCCCCTTTCCCTCCTGGAACTGACGAACCTCATTGAAGACACGAAGAAAACCCTGGAAGAATCCCGCATGCGGCTAGGTGGAGTTTCCGGGGTGATAGTTTTCAACTGCGCCCATCGCGCGCTGGAGCTTGAGTACAAGAATCTCACATTAAAATACGGGGAGGTGTTCGCTGATATCCCCGTCATCGGGTTCAATTCCTACGGCGAGCAGTTCATCGGGCATATGAACCAGACGGCTACCATGATTGTGTTCAGGTAACGCAAAGCCTTTATGGCTCAAAGCATGTTGATTATATCCATGATGTTTCTGACCAGTTGTCCGTGTCCTTCCCGGATATACAGGCCGAACTGGGCCACAAGGGAATAGGCGGCGGCGAACTGGGCGAGGGCGAATACCGCCACCGCGAACTGGCTGACGCATACGACTCCGATGCCGAATTGGGCGATGGTAATGATTCCGCAGCCGAATTGCCCGATGGCAATCACACCCTTTGCCACTACCGGGACGCGGTTGGGCCGATACTTGAAAGAGATGTGCACCAGGGGAAGGCCCAGCAGGGCGGCTTTGGATTTGTATTCAAATCCCCACCCGTCCCATTTTTCCCTGGATGGAAACGGGGCGCCGCATTGCGGGCAGACCGGCGCCTGTTCGGAGACCGGGTGACGGCATTCTCGACATGGTTTCATATTGCCTCCGGAAAGAGGATGTTGTGGAATAGCATGGAAAGTTTACCCTATTTTCGGCATCCATGACTGGTGACTATGTGAAAAAATGATGAAAGGTCAGGGACCTGTTTTTATGAATAATTGACAGATACCCGAATAGCGGGTAAAAAATAGAACATCGTATTACTTATCCCGCAACCGGAGGTCCCGTAAAGTTGATTCCGGTGGTTCGATGGAAAAACGGAAGGCCGTTCCGATTCGTGCGAAAGCGAAGGGGGACGGCTTTTCTTTATGGGCCGGCGCCGGTCTTGCGCTTCATATGGAAAAGAGACAGGTGACCGATATTTCCAAGTCCTATCTGAAGGAGAGAATGGAAAAGCCCGCATG
The DNA here is from genome assembly GCA_964517595.1 of uncultured Geobacter sp. Taxonomy (GTDB): domain Bacteria; phylum Desulfobacterota; class Desulfuromonadia; order Geobacterales; family Geobacteraceae; genus RPRC01. The sequence continues at coordinate 24,003 of CAZFCG010000026.1, forward strand.
TGGCAAGGGGGCGAAGGTCATGACGACGCGCCTGCGCCGATGGCTTTTCTCATTTGCCCTGATTCTCCTTATGATGTCATGCGAAGCGCCGTCAGCTCAGGACTTCCGTAATTTTGACCCCAGCGGCCAATGGAAGAGCATGCACGGGGTTCTTTCGCTGATGCTGGCAGGGGATGCCCTTTCTTTCTCCTATTCGGCGGTATTCGGTGCTACCGGCCATATCTGCGATGGCGTCGGGGTGGCCGGCCTCTGGAAGAACGGAGAATACCACTATGTCGATGAGCATGGTACGGTGGCGATACTTGTGGATGAAAACGGCGTAAGGATGCGAACCGTGGATGGCATTGTCTCTTTTTGCGGCGCCGCGTGGCCTGGGGATGTCTTTACTACCCAAGGTTACGAGCCGGTGACGCGCTGCGTTGTCTCGGAACCAAAGGCGTATTTTCACGTGGTCATGCGGAATCCTCCCGAAAGAAGAAGAGGTTACGTGCTAAAGGGCGACTTGGTAGAGACCGCACCGGCGTGTTTTGAAGGAGGGGACGACTGGATATTTGCCCGGTTCCGGGGACGGCAGAATACAACCGCGGGTCTGCTACGCAGGGACGCTCTCCAGTGCGATCCTTGAATCCGGTTGATCCGCCTGCCCTGTGAGCTGAATCCCCCAATATCCATGGAGGTCTTTTGAATGAAGCGCTTCAGTATCTTCCTAATTATCATGATGGTTTTCACTCTTGCAATCGCGTCCAAGCGGGCATTGGCGGCCGCTCCTTTCATTACGGAATGGCGCTCCGTTTCCTTTGAAACGGCAATGCCGGTGTCTGTTCCAAAGGATGCCGGTCTGGACGCGGTTACTGTTTCCTCGCCGCCTGATGCCGCGCCGGGCAAGGCTTTGCTGGAGGTTGCCCTGGTTGCCGTGTCCGGGGACATGCGAGCCGGTCTGGGCGACGCCGATCAAGCGGTCATGGACTATGTGAAGACAACCTTTCTCGGGGTCTCCGGAGGCGCTGAGAAGCCCGTACAACGGAACTTCCTGGGCCGCGCCGTGTCCGGAAAGTCTTTCTCATCGAAGATACCCTCGCCCAGGGACATGGAGCTTTATCTCGTGCCTCTCTCATCGGGCGATTCAATGGCGGTTGCCTTCTCCGCGGGTAGGAGCGTAACGAGCGAGGACTTCCAGGCGTTCATAGCCAGGGTCGCCGCTACTTTCCGCGAGGCCGGGATGAAAACGCGGCCTTAATAAGCCGTCCGGGGAAAAAGGAGGTGATGCGTCCTTTCGCCGATTGTTTTCAATAAAGTGATGCAGTGGTCCGATCATATTATCGAAATGGAGGAAGAAATGAAAAAGGTACTTATCGCCCTGATGAGCGCTCTGCTCATCCCCGTTTACGCCAATGCCGCCGCCCCTCCGGGCAACACCATCAAGAAACTGTCCTGTAGCGATGTGCAGTCCTTCAAGGAGGTGTCTCCCCTTAACTTCAGCAAGATTAGTTCAGCTGGAGCGAAGCGCAGCAAGGATGGGAAGAAGATCGAGGTCTATCTGTCCAACGGCAATTTTACGGTGGAACAGATGTCCAGCGACATGGTTCTGCCGCTGAAGAATAAGAAGGATTTCATAGTGGTGATAACGTTCCTGAACGGTCCCAATCCCGTTGTCGATGGAACCTATTCCCCCAAGGCCGGCTATGGCAAGCCCCTCTGGAGCTATGGGGCGGTGAGGATCCTGTCCGGACCGAAGGGGACCACGCTTTCCTTCGGGTCAAATGAAGGCAAGGCGACGATCAAGGGCGTTTCTTCGGGGAAAATTTCGGGAACCTTCGATTTCCAGAGGAAGAACGGCGCCAAGGTCATGGCCGAGATGTCCGGAGCGTTCAATGTACCTCTGACCATCTCCAAATACTGATTTCCGGCCCGGAAGGATTTCACGGTCCTATCTTCACCCTCGGATAAAACAGAAGGGGCGCGTCTGGTTGCGCGCCCCTTGTCATTGGTGGTCCAGATTCACAAGTGGATTATCCGACCGCTGGAAGCAATGTTTTCGCGTTCCGGCATCAGATGAAGCGTTTCACAATCCTGTCAGTGATTTCGTCCAGATTCTCAGGAGTCGCGCCTATCCTGGCGGCGGTCTCCATGATTTCGACCTTTTTTTCGGGGAGTCGGGCATCCGCGAGACGCGATATTCTTCCGAGCCGCCTGCCGAGCTGGTAGATGAACCTGCTTTCCGGGTCCATGGTAAGAAATTCCCATACAAGGCTTGTCATATCTTTTATCGCGCCTGGCAGGCGGCCTTCCAGTTCAGGGAAAAGGTTGAGTATGTGGTCGCTTGCCAGGTAACCAGTCACCCCCTCCAGGATGTCGAGAAACAGCAGTATCTCTTCCGCCACCAGGATATCCGGACACTTGCTGAACCGGCCGGCGCGGACTTCATCCGCCAGGGGGAGGCTGTCGGGAATGGCAAGGGTCCTGAGCCTTATGAAATCCGGGTTTATCCTGTTCATGACGGCGGCGGTATCCTGGGCGTGTTCGCGCCAGAGCCGGCGGCCGCCCAGCCCGGGCATGTAATACTCGGATAACTCTATTCCCGCCGATCTGACCTTGAGCCCCGCCCTCACATGCTGCTCGCCTGTGACGCCCTTGCGCATCAGCGCGAGAACCTCGTCACATCCCGATTCCATGCCGATATGTATCCGGTTGAGTCCGGCATCTTTAAGCATCCCCATTTCTTCGGGGGAGAGGCGCTCAATCGTGTCAGACCGGCTGTAGGATGTAATCCTCTTCACGGTGGGAAAGAGTTCCCGCAGGCGCTTCAGGATGATGAGAAGTTTCGCCGGACGGACGGTCAGGCTGTCCGCGTCCTGGAGAAATACGGATTCCATGCCTGATACGAACCAGGCCAGGGCGGCGCGGAAGGGCGCTGTTTCCTCAGTAGGGAGTGCGTTGAACACCGTCGTAACGTCTTCTTCAAGAAGGAAGCCCGCGCCTGAGGAGATCAGCGAGAGTGTTTCCACATGGCGGGCTATATCCTCCAGATCCTTCAGTACGTGCTCCACCGGGCGCATGGAGAATCGCGTCCCCTTGTACACGGGACAGAACGCGCAGCGGTTCCAGTGGCAGTTCCGGGTGACCCTGATCAGCAGGCTGTATGCCTCGCTGGGCGGGCGGATGGGCCCTTGTTCGAATCCATCATATGCCGGTAGATTGATATTTGTGTCCATGGGGAAAGTATCCGGGATAATCAGGCAAAAATCCATCATGTTTTTTGCCAAATCGTTATCGTCGGAAATTTTCGTGAGGGATAGTCGGTAGCGCGTATATCCCGTTTCATGACTCCGTTTTGATTCCTAAACATTTCGTTGTAAAAAACCCTCCGCATTTTCTGCTGGAGGGTTTTTTTACGGGAGCGTCTTGTGCTGAAAAGGAAAATTGCCTTATATTGGGCGGACTGAAAAGGAAAGGGGATACAGATGGGAAAATGGAGAAACACGCTTGGACTGGTAACGGCAGTCTCTTTTGCGCTTCTTGCCGCTGGCAATGCGGGCAAAGCCTTTGGCGCCGCGTCGGCGCAGGATGAGTATGAGGCAAAAAAGAGGGCTATTGTTACTGCATATTCCGAACAGGCGCCTGAAGAATGGGGAGAGACGGTAACGGGTGTCAAGACGTCGCTGGCCACGAAAGAGAAGGTGGTGGCCCTGACCTTCGACGCATGCGGAAGCGCCAAAGGGAAGGGCGTCGACATGGAGCTGGTCCGTTTTCTCGACAATGAGAAAATACCCGCAACCCTCTTTATCAACGCCCGCTGGATAGACGCCAACCCGAAGCTCTTCCTTGAACTGGCCGGGAATCCGCTGTTCACCATCGCAAACCACGGTCTGATGCACAGGCCGGCATCGGTGAACGGAAGATCGGTCTACGGCATAAACGGCACAAGTAATGTGGGCGAACTGGTGGATGAGATTGAATTGAACGCAAGGAAGATAGAAAAGCTCACTGGCAAGAGGCCGGTCTACTACCGTTCCGGCACCGCCTATTATGACGAGATCGCGGTGCGGGTGTCGGAGCGTCTGGGCCACAAGGTAATCGGATTCTCCGTACTCGGCGACGCCGGCGCGACATATCCCGCGGACAAGGTTACCGCTGCGCTCCTCTCTTCCTCGCCAGGATCCATCGTGATCCTCCACATGAATCATCCAGAGAGCGGAACAGGGAAGGGGGTCATGGCCTCCGTGCCGCAACTGCGAAAGAGAGGCTTCCGTTTTGTACGCCTTTCGGATTATCCCCTGGAGTAGTTATAAAAAGGATGACAGAGAGCGTTCTGAATGATTTTCCGGTTCCCCACTGAGGCTGTTCCAGAAGCCGGGTGGATGGTCAGCCGGCATTTGCCAGCCTCGCAGCCTCTATGGTTATTTCAGAAGTCACCTGCGACATCTGTTCTGTGGATTGTGTCACGTGCATCATCAGTTCGGCAGTATTGGCGAAGTCGTCGGAAGCTTTTTCCGTTTTCGACCGTATTTTGCCGAAAACAGTTCTCAGTTCCTCCGAATAGGGTTTTATCTTTGCCGCTTCCTGCTTGGAAGTGGAAGCAAGATCTTTTACTTCATTTGCCACTACCGCGAACCCCCGTCCCACCTCACCGGCCCGAGCGGCTTCAATGGACGCATTCAACGCCAACAGGTTGGTTTTATCGGCAATATCGTCGATGGCGTGGGCGATGGGAACGAATTTCTCCGTTATTCCATAGGAATCCTGTACTTCACCAACCAGTTGTTCAAACTCATCCTTCTGGGTCCGGAACATTTCCAGCAGGCCCTTTGCCATTTCGGCTATGGAAGCGTTGGTCTCTTCCATCTGGGTCAGGGCGGAGGACACATTCCTGGCAATGCCCCTTTCATCTTCGAACCGCAATTCCATTGCCGCCTTGAGTTCTTCTATTTCCTGATTTTCCTTTGTGATCAGTACCTGCTTGTAATGGTGGCAGTTGTCGAACTTGTTCAGATTGTTGAAAATGGCGGTGGCCATGCTCTCGCAGGTTCCATAGCCGCAGGCGCTGCAATTGTATAGATCTTCATCGGAATATTTGTGCATCAGCTTGTACACATCGTTCAGTTCCTTGGCGTTAGGCTTGCGGATGTCGTTATTGTCGGACAGATCGAGGTAGGTTCTCGAATAAAGGCCCTTTTCCCAATATTTCTCCAGGCTCCTCCGCAGCTGCCTCCGCGCCCTCTGTTGGGCGAATGGGCCTCTTTTCCGGTGTCTCTCCTGCATCTCCCGGTTACGCTGTTCAATCAGGGACTCAATTTCGTCGGGGGATTTGTCCGTATTGAGGGTAGCGGGGCCGCCATTGCATCCCATTTCACAGTTCAGGCAGTCAATCAGGAGAGGCGCCGTTCCATTGGCGATGCTTTCCGGAAGTTTCCGCAAATAATGGTAGATGGTTTGTACCCCCTCTATCTTGCGGGTATGGTCGTACATGTCGGGGACTTCCCGCGCCGCCGTACGCAGAAGGCCTCCGGGTGTGGAAAACAGTACGGCTCTCTCGGCCGGTGGATTGTCGTAATCGACTGAAGGGAAATCCGACAGCGAGACTTTCTGTTCCGCCAGGTAGTTACTGATATTCTGATAAGTCACATTGTAGTCGCCGAGCCCCGTCTCATCGAACTCTCTCTTCTTCGCAAGACAGGGAGAAATGACCGCCACGCGATGGTCGTGATATTCAGGATAGAAGCGCTTAATCATTTTAATCGTGTGCAGCATGGGGCTGTCTGCCGGCGCCAGGTATTTCAGCAGTTCCGGCTTGTATATCTCGATGAAAGTGACGATTGCCGGGCAGGGTTGGGCAATTACGGTTTTGGGGCTGTTACTATTGATGTGCTCGAGATAGGATTTGACGGTAAGCTCGGCTCCAAAGCTCACGTCGAAAACCGCCTTTACACCGATTCGTTTCAACCACCCGTTCAGGTTCAGATAGCGGCCGGGAAAATTGGCCGCAACGGCGGGGGCCACCACGGCGACAATTTTCGCCCCGCCCTTCAGATCGCGAATGAATTCGTCACAATCGTCTATGGGCAGCCTTGCCCCATGGGTGCATGCCTTCAGACAGGATCCGCACGCTATGCACAGGTCCGGGTTGATCTCTACAGCGTCCTGGCTGCCATCATTGCAGAACTTGACGGGACAGGCCGTGATGCACGCATGGCAGTTGACGCACTTCTCTCTGTTCACATCGATGACTTTTCTCAAGGCCTTCTTCATGCTCCCTCCCTGTTTTATGCCGCTTAGTTACTTCATAGGGAAGACAGACTCTCCGGCATTTTCAGTGCGTGGCATCTCGGCGTGCCGTGGTCATCCGCTTGCCATGAAGAGCCTCCCCCGCTCTATTTTTTTATCGACAATAAAAATTTTTACTTTTGTCGTTACAGAGACGATTTTTGTGTAGTATATTTTGCTACATGAACTGCCGGCAGCTCTACCGGGCCATCTCGCATTGAATATTGGCTCTTCGCTGTTTCGTGTGGGTAATTCTTGGCAATTATGGGGATGCGAGCGAGTGGGATGGGAACCCCAGACCGCAAGTATCTCCCGCTCGTATCCCCATAACCCATTATATTGGTTGAGGTTTGTCAAGGACACTACGCCTTCGGCGTTCCTCCTTGACAACTAAGGGACTCGGAACAAACAAATATACCGTTTTACATCTCATCTTCAGACCATCTTTGCCGCCCCTTCAATCACAAAATCCTCGACGTAGCCCTGCTACGCCTGCGGTTTTGCTCAATCAGGAACGACAAATCCGGCCCGAATCTGAGCGTAAAATCTGGTATATCAGCTTCTTCCGAGTCCCTAAAACCATATCGAGAAGCCAACAAAACCTCATTTCTTACCCACACCAAACAGCGAGGAGCCTGCGCCGAGCGTACTCGTTGGTGCGGCGGCAAGTTGACCATTTCCGGGAACAAGGGCAACGGCGCCAGAATAATCGCTTCTATCCCATGTTCTGGCAAAAGGGAGAAATAGTATTATGAAAGTTCTTCTCGTTGACGATCATATACTTATTCGCAAAGGCATCATGCTTTTATTGGAAAATGAGGGGTTCGAGTTCTGTGAAGCCCAAGACGGTCCTGAAGCGCTTGCGGCAATTTCCTGCAACTGTTATGACATCGTGCTCCTTGACATATCGCTGCCGGGACAGAACGGTATTGAAGTTCTGAAGTTGATAAAGCGTGAACGACCGAACCTCCCTGTATTAATGCTTACCATGTACCAGGAAGAGCAATACGCAATACGCGCCATGCGGGCCGGTGCGTCCGGATATCTGGAAAAGAACTCTCCGCCCAAAATTCTTGTTGAAGCGATGAAAAATATTTGCAGCGGGGGTATCTATCTGTCAGAGAAATTGAAAAATCTGATTGCAGAGGAAGTTATTTTGGGGCATAAGCCTGATTCACATCGACACAGTGAACTATCCGACAGAGAATTTCAGATAGCATGTCAACTATCATACGGAAAGACTGTGAAACAAATTGCCGACGAAATCCATTTAAGCGTCAGTACTGTCAGTACCTATCGCAGCAGGCTTATGTCAAAGCTCAGTATAAAGTCAAACTCAGAACTCACATTATATATGATTCAATCGGGAATTATACAATAGCCGTATAGTTACCATCTTCTTGTATACCCTGTACGTTATGTTCTTTGCCGGCTGCGGCAATGCTGAGGTTCTTCAAGACCTGAGAGTACCGCCGGGGAATGAGCTGGAGGCCTGAAAAGGGCAATCGGGCGGGACAGCACAGCATCAGAATCAATAATCAATGGCGCGTCTGTTTCGTATGGAAGGACGGAGACACCTGCGATGTCGAGATTGTCAATTAACCATTGACCCTGAAAACGGCAGTTGGAGTTGTCCGAAGAGAACGACTTCGGCCTGATTCTTTGCTGCTCTTGGCGAAATGGAGCGTCAACAGCCGATGGTGGCAAGAACCATGGAAGGTGAAATTGGATGATTGAAAAATTGTGAAGGCTGCAGAAGGATATGGAACAGCTCGCAAGCGGAGCCGGGAGTTACGGAATCGGAGGGCGGCAATGGCCCCATTTTTCACAAAAAAAGGCGTACTTTCAACTTCCCGCTTGTGTAATTATGCCAAAATGAGATAAATTCCTTTCGTTTGCCAAGTCGTCAAAGCTCGTTGAATGCTCAGTAATGTCGAATCCTCATGGTTCATATCGAATAAACAGCCTTTTCTTTCCTGTAATTTCTATCATCTTGTTCGTTAGTTCGTTCAGACAACTGCACGCAGAAAGGAATATTCCATGAAAAAAGACTACTCTCGCTACTCACAACAACATCCCGACACTGCCGGACACTTCGGTGCATACGGCGGATCCTATATTCCACCGGAACTGCAGGTGGAAATGGACAAAATTACGGATGCCTATCTGACGATAAGCAACACCCATCGGTTTATCGAAGAACTGCGCTCCATCCGGAAACACTACCAGGGACGGCCAACCCCGGTGTACCACGCAGACCGGCTCTCGAAAATGTGCGGAGGGAGTCAGATCTACCTTAAGCGCGAAGACCTCAACCATACCGGCGCCCACAAGCTCAACCATTGCATGGGAGAGGGTCTGCTGGCCAAATATATGGGGAAAAAGAAACTGATTGCGGAAACCGGCGCAGGACAACACGGTGTGGCATTGGCAACCGCAGCAGCCTACTTCGGCCTTGAATGCGAAATTCATATGGGTGAAGTCGATATTATTAAAGAAGCGCCGAACGTGATCCGCATGAAGCTGCTGGGCGCCACAGTGGTTCCCGTTTCTTTCGGACTCAGGACACTCAAAGAGGCCGTTGATTCGGCATTTCAATCCTACCTGAAGGATCCGGTGAATTCGATCTACTGCATCGGTTCGGTGGTTGGCCCCCACCCTTTTCCCATGATAGTCCGTGATTTCCAGGCCGTTGTTGGCAGTGAATCCCGTGAGCAATTCCTGGAAATGACCGGCAACTTACCGGATGTGGTGTGTGCCTGTGTGGGTGGCGGCAGTAATTCCATTGGAATTTTTTCCGGCTTCATCAACGATCCCGTAAAGCTTGTCGGCGTTGAACCCGGTGGTCGCTCGCTTACCCTTGGCGACCACGCGGCCACGGCAGCCTTCGGAACACCTGGACTCATCCATGGCTTCAAGTGCTACCTGCTCCAGGACGAGAATGGCGATCCGGCGCCGGTATATTCCATTGCCAGCGGACTTGATTACCCTGGCGTAGGACCGGAGCACTGCTTTCTCAAGGACGATGGTCGCATCAGCTATGAAATTGCCAATGACGTGGAATCTCTCGATGCGTTTTATACATTGAGCCGCGTCGAAGGCATTATTCCGGCGCTTGAAAGTTCCCATGCCGTCGCTTATGCCATGAAACTCGCCAAAGAGATGAAGCACGGGAGCATTCTCGTCAACCTTAGTGGCCGAGGAGATAAAGATCTTGACTTTGTTACGGAAACCTATGGTTTCAACATTGATGAAGCAAAAAAGATCTTATTGTAAAAAAATACGCATGAGAAAAGGGGACGGATTTATTTTCCTGGTTGCTGTTCGGAAATAAATCCGTCCCCTTTTGTTATTCAGGAACCGAGGGGGATCAGCCGCGACTTTCAGTTATCTGCGCAAGGTGGTCGGGGGGTGAAACCTCACCTGCCATGCAAAATCAGATTAGCATGCAATGTCCCTGGAGTGCCCCGGATCGCTGCGTGATCAGCTCCTGTATCCCTCTCTCGATCAGCATATGACCGATGAGGAACCGCGGGCCGCTCTAGCAACGGTTAATCTGCCTTATCTCCCGGACCGGGTCGGCGGCTGCGGCGCTGTCCTCGGCTGGGGCCAGATACTATCCCTGGGAGAACAACAGCGACTGGCCTTTGCCAGGGGGGCAGATAATTAACAAGGAGAGACCAAGATCATGACGGCAATACGACCCAATCTCCACAATCGGCACACAATCATAGCGTTCCTGTCTGCCCTGTGCGTTATGTTCCTTGCCGGCTGCGGCAATGATGCAGCGCCACCGCAAACCCCAACGCAAACCACGCTTTCGAAAGATGCCTGTCCCTGTGCCTATCCTGAATACTGGCCTTATAACTTGGCTTCATCCAAGTATCCTTTTCTCGTGCATTATAGCTCCCCGGATGAACTGGAAACCGCCCGCCGGATCATTGCCTACCTCGATACGGCATGGCAGCGCCAGATTGTTGAACAAGGCTATGAACCCCCTCCGTCGGATACTGGAATGTGCGGACCGGACGGCTGGTTCGACGTTTTCATCAGGCGGGGTGTAAACTCCTGTAAGGTTGACCTGATAACCGAAGAATTCGTGACCAGGTGGGGTGGCCGGGCAAGCTACATGCAAGTGGATCCGTGGGGCGATTACGGCGGCGATAAGCTTGCAGCAACCATTGCCCATGAGTTCAACCATGCCACCCATGCCGCCAACGACTGGTACGATCTCCCCATTTCTTTCGAAATGTCCGCCTCATATGTGGACCAGTTCTACGGACCCCAGGATGTCAGGGATATACTCGATTTTCAAAAGCATCCAGACTGGGGTCTTCTAAGAAACGACTCATACCTCACCTATTACATGTATGGCTCGGCACTCTACCTGCATTTTCTGCGGGATCGTTATTTTGGCGTCGATGACAGTTTCGTTCCTCAATTGTGGGTCAAAATGCGTAATACGCCGGACCTTATGGTAAATAAACCCAATTTCGTCGATGCGCTCAACTCCCTGCTCGTGAAAACGGAAACCGCATTTGGAGAATCCCCATTTCTGGATACCGTACCCGAGTTTGCCCGTTGGCGATATTACGCCGGTGACCGCAACGACTCGCGGCATTTCCGCAATCTCAATGATGACCGGCGTCCCACCAGTCTCCCTGCTGTTCCCCGGGAATGGCAGATGGCGCTTATTACGGAAGCGACACTCCCCATCAAAAGAGTCACCATGCCGCTTCCCCACGATATCTACGAATTTAATCCGGCGCCTATGATGACCGGAACTGTCTACCTGACCGTTCAGCGCCGGAATGCAAGCCAGACTTCATTTCAGCTTTCACTTGATATCCCGTATAATCCTGCCGTGAAGTGGGTTGTCCAGGCAGTGCCGGGGGTGGTCGCGGGAAGTGATGGCGAAACGGTAGATGTGAGTTCAGGGGCGGTTCGAATACCTTTAGCTTCCGATGGCGCAAGAACGTTGATAGTGACCGCGCTCCCCGCATCGGCATCCGGTTTTGATCCGAATAATCAGACTGCCTTTCGATACCCGCTCTCTGTCAGGATCACGCCGTAAAGACGGGTGAACGCCACCTTTAGACAGTGTGACGGCAGAAGCTTGAGTATCCGGGTTGCTGTTCAGCGTGAACATCTTTTCCAGCTCGCCGACCCGGATCAGCGTCAATCCCCGCAAGGTCTACTGCATCGACCACGCCCTGGCGGCCTCGGTCAGCTCCGGCATCCTCATCAACCGCGACAGCCTGCTGGAGAATCTGGTGTTCACCGCGCTGCGGCGAGTGACGCCGGCGATCTTCTACTACAGGACCAAGACAGGTCGGGAGGTGGACCTTGTCGCGCTGCTGCCGACAGCCCCAAATGATGAACGAACCATACTGCTTGTCCAGGTCTGCGCCTCGCTGGCCGATCCCCGCGTCAGGCAGAACGAGGTCCGTTCCCTCTCCGAAGCCATGGTCGAGCTGGCGGTGGCGGAGGAGACCATCGTCACCTGGCGCACCGATGAAACCATCCCCGTGGGTTTCGGCACCATCCAGGTCGTGCCGGTCTGGCGGTTTTTGCTGGAGATTGAACCGTAAACTTACTTGATCGGTTACTTGGTCGGTACTTGGTAGGTATTTGGTCGGTGAGGCCGACGTGTCGCGAGTTTGTCGCAAGTTTCATCCCCCAAGTCACCCCTCAAGTGGCCGCCTTATTCTTCCTCCGGTTTTTCCTCTCCGGTGGATTCAATCTGCTTCACCATGCGGTCGAAATCGCTTTCAAACAACCGGTCCTGCACGATGCGGTATTTTTCGTATTCGCTTTCGGCGTGGGTTTTGGCCAGCTCCGCCGATACCTTTCCCGCGTCCTGCAGAATCTCCCGGTCCCAGAGTTTCAGGAAGCCCGCTAACCGTTTTTCCCAGTCTTCCATGGTCATGGGGATTTTGCGCATGGCCTGAAGCTCGGCCATATCGAGGTAGGCGGAGACGATGCGCTGCATCTGGGCCAGCTCGAACTCGGAAAGATAGTTCTTGGCGATGGCGACATCGTATCGATGGATTTTCCCGTGGGGTGCGCCTTCCCAGTGGGTCAGGCCCATGTTTTCCTTCCGATGATCGGCGCGGTCGACAATCACCTCCGCCGCCGTCTGACCGTGGATGGCGTAGTGCATCTTGTTCTGCACGGCGGCGAAAAACCGCTTGGTGGCCGTGGCGGTCGGGTCGTAATCGAGCGCGGTGGCGTAGATGTCGGTGATTTTCTGGTAGAACTTGCGCTCGGAAAGCCGGATCTCCCGGATTTTTTCCAGTTGGCGCTCAAAGAACTCATCGGTCAGGTTACCGCCGCGTTTGAGGCGTTCCACATCCATGGTCCAGCCCTGGATGGTGTAGTCCTTAACGATCTGGTTGGCCCATTTGCGAAACTGCACAGCCCGCTCATTCTCGATCTTGAAGCCGACGGCGATGATGGCCTGGAGGTTGTAGTGTTCAACCTCGCGCCGAACTTCCCGGCTGCCCTCGGTTTGAACTATTAAGTACTGCTTAACAGTTGCCTCCCTCGTCAGTTCGTTGTCGGCGAAAATGCGTTTCAGGTGCTGATTGATGGCGGGCACCGAGACGTCGTAGAGCGTCGCCATCATCTTCTGGGTCAGCCAGATGTTTTCATCCTCGTAACGCATTTCCACGCTGGCTTCAGAACCGCCTCCAGCGGCGACAAAGGTCAGATATTCGGCTGCAGAAGAGCGAAGAATGGCCGTCTCATTTTTCTTATGAGGCTTCCGTATTTCTTTATCCTTTTTCTTTTTCATTCAATCCCTCCCCAGCTTTGGTACCTGTCCCGGGACCAGCTGAGGTATTTCATCAGCTCCCAGTTGACCAATTCGGGATCAAATCGCTCACTGTCAAAGTTACCACCGGACCATTCCGTATAGCTTTCATGTTCCTCGTGGTTCGGGTCTTTCAGCGCATTTAAGAATTCAAAGTAACCGGGCACGCCGCCCACATCTTCTGGCGGGCAGGATCGCTGACCATCAAGGCAGGCCAGCTCCGTTCTCAGTTCAGGATTGAAATAGCGGCTTTCTTCAAGAACAAGTTCATGCTCCCAGCCGTCGCCAAAATCATACAGATAGCGGAAAGTGCGTCCTTTCTGTTTGATCAGATCCCCGAGACGGTACCTGCCACATACCAGCCCGTCTTCCTTTGACTCCGGATATTCCGTGTATCGTTTATTCCCGATGGTGAACTCGTGAAGATGGCTGTCGGTCCAACCCATGACAATCTGGATGACGTCGTGCAGCCGGTCCAGCGTGATGCTCGCGGGCACTGCAAAACGCCGCCAGATTGATGGCTCGATGTCAAGCAGCTGTATTTTCATCAGATAAAATCGTTCGTTCATTACTTGCATTCTCCTAAATATTTTTCAAACCTGCGACACATACGCTCGAAGGCCTTCAGTTCGGCCTGGGTCATCTGGTCGTAATGGTCGGGCAGGATACCGTCATCAGCGACCGATTCGCGCAGCTTCTCCAGCGGATCGTCCTGATACTCCTCGTACAGTGAAACCTCTCGGATGATAGTGCCGCCAAGCGACCAGAGGTGGTCGCGATACTGGGCGAAGGTCTTTCGGGATAATCCCTCGTCATAAAGCGCCTGCAGAAAACCGGCAAACCAGGGCAACAGCTTCTTGCCGTAGGCGAGATCTTCCTCAACGCCCATCCAGCTCTTCGGCCACCTGTCGAAATCCGGTGCCCAAGCGCGAAAACTCTCCGCTTCACTGTTCCTGTCGGCACTCATTTGACTCGCCATAATCCCGCTTTGACCAGACGTTGCACCAGGGCTCGGCGGCGCGAGTGTTCGGCCATATACTTCTGAAACTCCTTTTGGAACACTGCCAAGGTGGCATGCTGGCTGTAGGCATCGCGCAGATCGACCAGTTGGAGGCACGCTGCGTCGTAGGCATGGGCATGGCCCTTGTTGGCGTCTTCATGGGCAGATTTCCAGGCCCGGGGAAAATCGGCCGCCAGCTTGGCAAGCCAGGCATCCCGTTGCCTCTTGCGCTCTGCCTCGGCCTGGCGACGGGCCTTGGCCTCTTCGATCAGCCGCAGGGCTTTGGCCTGCTCGGCCAGCTGCCACAAATCGGCAACGGAGCGGCGCACTCCTTGGGTCGGCGCAGACTGTTCCTGCCAGGCGGCATGCCGTCGTTTCAAAGCCCGTTCGGCGCTTGCCCCCTGCCCATCCAGCATCTGCCGAAGGTAACCCCTGACTTCGGTCCTCGGAAGATTGTCGAGCCAGGCATCGAGTGCCGCGTCATCCGCTGCGTCTGCTTGATTTGTTTGACTCCCGCTGCCCACCCCGGCCAGCAGGTCGATGTCGACTTCGAGAAATTCCGCCAGCGCTTGCTGCGCAGCTGTCAGATTATTCAACCCGCGTAACGCTAAGGGCTCCAGATCGTCCGGGTCGATTTCCTCTGCCGTCACAGCCCGCAACCAGCCGATATACAGGCTGCGCAGGTCACCCCTCAGCAGTTCCTCCCGCACAGGAGCAAGAAGGGTCATCAAGCCGGGGCCTTCATCAACATAACCGAAGCGGTCGTAGTCCTCCGTTTCACCGAGGGTCCAGATCAAAAGCCAGTGCTCCGGCAACTTCTCAAATTCCAGATGCGGGCTGGTACAAAAGGCCTTGAGCGTCTTCTGGTCGATGGCCTCTTTGGGCAGACGCACCATGAAGATGGCATCCCCCCAGTTGGCGATAA
Source organism: uncultured Geobacter sp. (assembly GCA_964517595.1). GTDB lineage: Bacteria > Desulfobacterota > Desulfuromonadia > Geobacterales > Geobacteraceae > RPRC01. The sequence goes on from CAZFCG010000026.1 coordinate 39,003, forward strand.
ACACATGGACATCGAAAAAATGCCTCATGAAATCGCGTGGATCGGCCTTCAGTCCGCCCCAGCTGTATTCGTTGATGAAGCTGACCGGGGTGATTTGCGCCCGGGTTGAAATGCCCCGCAGGTGGTCCATCTCCCGAGCTGTCAATGGACGGTCGATAGCAAGAAACTCAAGGTACTGATATTCGCTCACCGGTACGCCTCACACAGATTTTGTTGCCCGAAAGGTCGAGTCGTCGGCCAGATGCAGATAAATGCGGCCGTTCAGCTCGCCATTTTCAATGACTGCCCAACCCCGACCGCAAACCAGATCGTTTTCTTCCTGCCCGGACCAGGAAAAATCGAAACGTGACACATTGCCGAATTGCTCCACCCGGCCATCTATATCCCCGGCGACAAGGCCGAACTGAAACTGCCCGGTCCCATCCGAACCGATGCGGATAAATCCCGGCACCTCCATGTCGACGTAATCCTGATCCCAGACCTCCATCTCGACGATGCGCCATTTTCCGGCAAACGGTTTCATCTGCTTCATAGGATGCCTTTCTGGTTACCTCACTCTGACCCACCAAGGTGTCACAGCCCTTGTCATAGCCTTGTCACAGCTCGGTGCCACAAGCCGTGTCGCGAGTTTGTCGCAAGTTATCCACTACCGTGCCGGGCCATCTCCTGACGGCCCTTGTCGGTCAGGCGGTATTTCTGCTTGCTGCTGCGCGGCTTGTCGGGGATGGTCATTTCAACCAATCCGGCCTCTAAAGCGGGGAGGAGATAGGTCTTGCGGAAATGTTCATCATCTTTCAACCCAAGTGCCTCTTTGAGCTGCTGCCGGGTCATCTCTCCGGCAAGAACGGAGAGCAGTCGGACTTCCGGGGTGACTTCCGGTGCAACTTCCGGGGTCGAGCTGGTCACGGTATCCAGAATCATCCGCAGCATGAAGGCGATGAATGGCGCGGAGTCGGTCTTTTGGGTGCTTTCCTGCAGGGCCTGGTAATACTCGGCCTGGTGCTCGAAGA
>CAZFCG010000027.1:0-16694 GCA_964517595.1 uncultured Geobacter sp.
TGTCCCTTCTCCCTTGGGGAGAAGGTGCCCCGCAGGGGCGGATGAGGGGGCTTATCGCATGACGCAAAAACTTAACCGGACAAAGCTGGATTTTTCCCAACTATCAGTTGGTATGAATGGATCGGCGGGGTTTGTGTCCCGAGGGGAAGGTGGGGAGGCCGGCGTCGCCTTGAAAGGGCGCCGGCCTCTTGTATCTCAGTCACTAATTCACTTTCGCGACCGGGTAGTCGGCTTCCATCCAGCCCTTGATACCACCGGGATAGCGATAGACATTTTTGTAACCCAGCTTCACTGCCCACATGGCGCCGTTATGGCTCCGGGTGCACTTGGTGAAACCGCAGTAGAAAACGATCAGTCTGTTCTTGTCGGGACCGAGAAGCTTCACCAGTTCGGCCTTGGTCTTGTTGTCCAGGGTCTTCATCTCCGGAATCGGAAACTCCATCTGTTTGGCGCCCGGAACGTGGTTTTTCTTGTAGCTGTCCGCGTAGGGCATGGTGTCGACGATGAGCATGCTCTTCTTTTGGTCCATCCATTTTTTCAGCTCGTTGGTGTCTACAATCTTGTACGCGCCGCGCTCAACTTCCCTGGCGAAGGTGACCGCGCTTTTTTCCGTTTCAAGCTCCTTAACGCCCAAAGCATGAGCATTCGCAGTCACCGCCAAAAGGGCAAACAGACCAAAGGCCGCGCAAACACCTCTTTTCATTGCTGCTTCCATTCCTGATACCTCCTAGATGATTTTTTTGATATACGACCATCCCTGGCCGCGCTTGACTCGCATGAAGCGATAAATATAGAAATAGCCGCAGACGGCTGTCATTACGATATCCCGGTAGAGGGCCTGTTTCAGGCTGTCGTGCCCTTTCAGCTCTTCCGTGGAAAAGCACCCGCAGTCGATGTCCAGATCCTTCAGGATTCCATACCAGAGAATGCCTATGAACATGACCAGCATTCCGGATATGGCGGTAAGGGCGCCGGGAATTTCGAAAATCAGTCCGATGCCGGCGATTAATTCGATCACGGGCAGGCCATAGGCAACGGGAGCGAGCAACTGTTCAGGGACAAGGTTGTATTGGGAGACCATTCGAGCGAATCCCTTTACATCCATGACCTTTATCGCTCCGGAATAGATGAATACACCCCCTATGACAGCCTTGAGGATCCGGTATGTCCAAAGATTAAGCGCGCTAGGTTGTCGCAAATTCGCTTCCTTAAAACAAAATGGAGATTATTGACAGCTTCCGGATCCTACCGGATCGGCTGGTTATGTCAAATTGATAATACTGAATCAGATTGGCCGAGGTATTGCTAAAAACGATTGCGGGGGAACGGGCCGTCTCTGACCGTCATCCTCTGCAGATCATCAAGGGAGTCTATGTCACTCAACGGGGGAAGCGCCGCTGCGTCCAGGCCTTCTTTCGCGGCCGCCTCCAGGGTCATCCGGTATACCCGGCAGGTGCTCCACGGGATTCCCTCAAACACAGCGGAGGTGAAACAGTCCCGTCTGAAACCTATCAAGCAGTAGCCTCCGTCCGTCGCTGGTCCGATAACCATGGCGTGGCGATCCATCATGGAAAACGCGCTCTGGAGGTAGTCGGGGTTGATGGCCGGGATATCGCTTCCGATGAGGGCCACGTATCCGGCGCCGTCCCTGTACAGCGCATGAAAGGCGGCCGCCATCCTCCGGCCCAGGTCTCCGGAGGTTTGCCTGAGAACGTATTGCGCCGGTTTGAGCCATGATTCCGGCAGATCCTCGTGTTCCCCGTCGTAGCATATTGCCAGGGGAACGCCGGATTCCACGACTTGCGATATTATATGCTCCACCAGTCCGGTATAGACGCGGCAGGCGGCCTGATGACCGATGTCTCTGGCCAGGCGCGTTTTTACGCGCCCCGGGATGGGGGTCTTCAGAAAGAGAGCAATTACCTTTTCGTCCGTCATCGGTATTTTCCCGCCAGAACTTCAGGGTCCGTTCCGGTCAGATAGCGCAGCAGAAGCCACCAGTTCTTGATGGTGCGGCGGAAAACGCCGTCCTTTAGCCACCGTCTGGCAGCCGTTGAGATGCGGTCTTCCAGGAGGGCGAAGCGTTGGCCCGCCCGCTTGAGGCGAAGAGACAGTTCCAGATCTTCCATGAGAGGGATGCGGGGTATGCCTCCGGCCGCGGAAAGGGCCTTTGTGGTTGCAAATATCCCCTGGTCGCCATAGGGAAGGGAAAAGAGCCCGCAGCGCAGGTCGACGGCGCGTTCGATGAGCCGGAACGCCATGCGCCTATCATCTATGCCGAGACGGAATGCGCCCCAGTCGGCGCCGCGCGTGACGGCGTCCCGGATTGAGGCAATGGCGTTTGCGGGCAGTCTCGAGTCGGCGTGGAGCATGAGGATTATGGCGCCGGAGGCGATTTCCACGCCCGCGGACAGCTGGTATCCACGTCCCTGGGGCGCTGCCAGGCGGATGACGCGGGTATCGGAGATTGTCGAGATGGTTGTCCCCTGGGGATCACCGTCTACGACGATAACCTCGCAGTCTGGCGCCGCTTCGGTAATCCTTTCAATGACGTCGTTTATCCTGGATTGCTCCTGCAGCGCCGGAATGATCACGGAGACGGACAGTCCGTTCATCTTGGCCCGAAAAACAGGGATGGACCGGGCAGAATGTCCCAATCCGCCTCGTGAAAGATGGCTGCGCAGCTTGCCACGGTATGGCCGCGCCCTTCTTCCGTCTTTTCTTTGACATCCCGCGGGTTGGCGCCGCTCTCGGCCCAGAACAGGTTTGCCCCGGCCAGCGCGCCGATGCCGCAGGGCTCGTGGGTGCAGTTGCCTTTCACCTCGTGGGGCACGGCAAGACGGGTTACCGCCACGATCTGGGCCATACGCAGTTCGCTGATCATTCCCCGCTCCGCCAGGGACGTGCCTGGAATGGAGATGCGCCTGGCAGCGCCGCTGAAGGCGGGCTGCTGGTCGGCGGTGAACAGAATAAGGTCCGCCAGTTCGTCATTGGTATGCTCGGGGCCGACCGGTTCGACGCATGTCCCCACGATCAGCCCGGCTTCTCTGAAGGCCCTGACGGATCGTCTTCTTCTTTCCGAGTCGATATCACTGTCGTTCCCCTCCCTCAGGCGCAGGGCATGGTATACGCCGTTGAAGCCGGCATCCCTCAGTTTCAGGGCGCCCGCTTCATCCCGGTCGCCGACATTGGCGATCAGAACAGTGTCGGTCCTTAGATTTTTCCTGACTTCACGCCCGTATTCGAGAAACTCGTCTTCGTCGAAGTCCGCTGTAGACATCAGGTAGATGGCGTTAGCGCCGTTCTGCTCAAAGGACAGGGCCGCGCCGACGGCCTCTTCCGGTGATAACCGTGTCCCGGTCCTGAAGATGCCGTTCCTGGCCGCGAAAGAGCAGAACATGCAGTTTTTCGAACAGGGCGCCAGGTTTACGGCGAACTGGGCGTGAACCTCGGCCCGGTTGTCGCAGAGCATGGATGAAATCTCCCTGGCTGCCGCAAGGACCTGGAAGGCGCTTGGCGTCGCGGGAGGCAGGGAAAGGAGTCCGGTTATCTCGCAATGGGTCAGGCGTTCGTTGTTTCGTGCTTTTTTGAGAAGCGAATCAATCTGCATGGGGGGTGTTCCTCGTTGGGTTGAATTTGGCGAACATGGCCGAAGGGGACGGGAAAGGCCCGCGCATGTTCAGTGTTTCCCGCGTTTCCTGGATCAGGACATACAGGAAAGCGCCCGGAAAGAGGGCGAAGAACGGGAGCGAATACCATGTGCCCCGCTGCCAGGCAAACCAGAGAGGCAGCAGGCTGTAACAGAAAAGAATGAAGTTGAGCAGCAGGTACGGAAGATTGGCGTTGCGATAAAGAAACGCCTGAAGCGGAAGGGCGGAGCGGCCGGTGATACCGAACTTTGGCGTCCGATCGAAGACTCCTCCACGGCTCCAGACACCCTTCAGCACGGAGAGCGCTATGCTGGGCGCCAGGCCGATGCTGATAACGGGGAGAAACATGAGCCGGCGCAGCGACCGCTCCTGACCTTCCGCCCGAAGAAATGCAAAAAAGTATGTCAGGATGGCGACCGTGGTGGCCAGAAAGAGCGGCGCGTCCAGACAGAGCATTTCCCTTGGGCCGACCCATACGCGCGCAACTACGGCGGGGTAGAGGGTGAGGAACACGATGGCGCCGATGAGCCAGCAGAAATTCGCCAGAAGATGGGCCATGGCCTCGCATTTAACTGGCAGAGGGAGAGCCCTGCTCAGAAGCCCGGGGAGAATCCTGCGGGCTGTCTGTATGGAGCCTTTTGCCCATCGCTGCTGTTGAAGACGGAAGGCCGAAAAAGTCACGGGCAGTTCGGACGGCACGCAATAGTGGTTAAGGTAGACGAATCTCCATCCGGCCATTTGGGCCCGGTAGCTCAGGTCCAGGTCCTCGGTCACCGTGTCCGGCCGCCACCCGCCTGCGCTTTCAATGGCCTTCCGCCGCCACACCCCCGCCGTGCCGTTGAAATTGAAAAAAAGACCTTTCGAATAACGCACCTGGTGCTCGATGGCGAAATGCGGGCCCAGCAGCAGCGCCTGTACAGCAGTCAGAAAGGAATGATCGGCGTTGCGGAATCCCCATCTGGTCTGGACCATACCCACTTTCGGGTCCGAGAAGCAGGGGATCGTCTTGCGCAGAAAGTCCCGCCCTGGGGTGAAGTCCGCGTCGAAGACGGCGATGAACTCCCCTTTTGCGGACGTCAGCCCCTCGGCCAGCGCTCCCGCCTTGTAACCACGGCGGTTTGATCGCGCGATATGGCTTATGTCCACCCCTTTCCCGCGCCAGAAGGATGCCCGTCCGGCGATGATGTCCCGGGTGTCGTCCGTGGAGTCGTCGAGGACCTGAATCTCCAGGCTGTGGGAAGGCCAGTCCAGTCGCGCCACCGCATCGATGAGACGTTCCGCCACGAAACGCTCGTTGTAGAGAGGAAGCTGTACGGTGACTTTGGGACGGAATCCGGCCGCGTCCGGAGTACGTCCGGGCAGTGGAGGATTTCCGTCGAGGCGAGACCACGCCGCAAGCATCCATAGCCGGTGAAGGCCGTAGAGAGAGAGGAGGCCGAGGGCGGAGAAATGCGCAACGGCGCAGATATCATACAGAACCTTCATTGCATCCATTCCTTTTTCAGGTGGAAATGTCGGGGGTGGAGGAGTGTCATTGGGGGCCGTTCTTTTTCCAGTCGGCCATTCCGCCTTCATAGTTGATAGCGCCGGGCAGGTTTGCCAGTTCATGAACGAGCCATGTGTAGGCGGAACGGATTCCTCCCGCGCAATAGTAAACCACCGGCCTCGTGGAGGCAATACCATGCTTTGCCAGCAGTTTTCTCAACTCTCCGGGAGAAAGGGGGCGGCGGTCCTTTCCGGTGTGGAATTGGTTCCATGGAATTCGCGTGGCCCCCGGGATCCTTCCCTTGATCCACTCCAGGGTGGAGCGCACGTCGACAATGGTCAGCGAGCCCCTGCGCCGTTCAATCTCCCCGGCGGTGATATCGATTGAGGGGTTCAGGTTTACCTGGTAGTGCTCCTTCCGGGGGAGAGGGTTTTCCGTGCCCGATGCAAGCGGCAGTCGGTGCGCGCGCCATGCCTGGATTCCCCCTTTCAGAAGCCGGATCGGCCCCTTGTGCCCCAGCCGGGAAAGGACCCATATGTCCCAGCCTTCTCCACCCCAGCTGGTGTCGGCGTCGCCGTAGACAACAACAGGCGTTTTCTCGTTTATGCCCATGGCTCCCAGGGCCCCAGCCATTTGCAGAGGAGGAAGCATACGGTATTCCACCCCATTGGCGTCGGTTCTGGTATAGTTCTCCCACGAAAACGATCTGGCGCCCGGAATGCGGGCCGTCTTCCATTCGCCAGGAGGGCGGGCGTCAAGAATTGTCCATCTGGACAAGCCGGAGCTGAGAGTCGACGGATCGATCATTCCCAGATCAGCGGCCGCCGCGCCGGAGGAATATGCGACAACAATGGCCGCCGCGGCCAATATCCGCATGAACATCATTGTCCCCATGAAAACCGTTCCGTATCTTATCTCTGTCATTATTGCATCCTCCTTCGCTCTCCTGGCCGTTCAACCGGAGCTTCGTATTGTCCTGCCTTTGTTGACGGCTGTAACCGCTCTGATTGCCGTCATGTCGGCCCTGTTCCTGTACCTCGGGGAACGGGGCGCGCCGCGCCTCTCCCCTGGTGTGATTCTGGGGGTGGCGCTTGTCCTGCGAATCTTTTTCCTTTTTGGTCCGCCGCAGCTTTCCGACGATATTTACCGCTATGCGTGGGATGGGGGGCGGACGCTGCTGGGCGAAAATCCCTATGCCTCCGCTCCGGCGGCGGTTCATCCTCCGCCCGGCCTTGCCTACGTGCACTCGCGCATCAACCATCCGGCATATGTGACAATCTATCCCCCGGCCGCACAGGCGATCTTCGCCCTCGGCGCCTTGCCCGGCCTGGGCGTCACCGGGCTCAAGGTGTTGCTGATATTGTTTGATATGGGATTGTGCGTATTGATTATGAGGGCCCTTGGGCGGCTGGGAATGCCTCTCCAGCGCTGCGCCCTGTATGCGTGGAATCCGTTGCCGGTGCTGGAGATTGCCGGATCCGGGCATGTGGATGGCGCCGGTCTCACCATGCTCATGGGGGCAGTCTGCATGGTCCTGGCGGAGCGGGAAAACCTTTCATCCCCCGACGGGCGAAGATGGGTGTACGGGCTTTCCGGGGCGCTGGCGGCTTGCGCCGCCCTTGTGAAACTCTTTCCCATCGCCCTGCTGCCCGTGCTGACCCTGCTGATACCGGCCCGGAGGCGTCCGTCTTATATCCTGGGTTTCGCGGCCGCCTCGGCCGCCCTCATTCTGCCGTTCCTGCCCCATCTGGTCAATATGGCTGATACGCTGGGCGTTTACTCCCGGCACTGGGAATTCGCCGGCTTCGCGTTCAACGCTCTGCGGAAACTGACGGGTTCGGGAGGGATTGCCAGGATGCTTCTGTCCGGCGGGTTTCTGACAGCCTCGGCCTGGATATTTTTCCGCGCCGCCCGCCTTCTGAAGATGAAACCATGCCCCGTATTCGAAGGACGTGCCGTGATGGAGGCCTTCTATGCCACCTCCATGGCCATGCTTCTTCTGACACCAACCCTTCAGCCCTGGTATGCCCTGTCTCTCGCCGTGTTCCTCCCCTTTTGCGCCGGTCCGGCCGGCATTGTGCTCTGCTGGGCTGTCTTCCTGACCTACCAGGTTCAGATCCCCTATTTCATACTCGGTCAATGGACGGAGGACCCGCGAGTCACGGCGGCGGTGTTTTTCGCAACGGCGGTTGCCTGCCTGTCCAGCCGGTTTTTCGCAAGAAGATCCGGCGCCGGGATTGCCGCGCCGGATCAATGAAGTCGCGTTCTCTTCGAACGGTTTCAACTGCTGTTTATGGATAATGCGCAGTCTGCCTGCGGGCGCTGACGGCTAGGCGCGCCCTTTTTCTAGGATTTGTCTTTTCAGCGACGCCCGGAAGAATTCCCTGGCTATTACCCACAGTATCTTGAACCCGGCCCGGAAAACGCCGATAACGGTTCCGCTGATCTTGGACCGGCCGGCGGCCCGGACATGGTAGGGAAGGGGTATTTCAACCACCCTCAAACCGGCCTTTATCGCCCGGATCTGCATCTCCACGGTCCAGCCGAAGTCCCGGTCCTCCATGTTCAGTGAACACAGGCCCTGCCAGGTTATGGCGCGCATGGGACCCAGATCCCGGTACGCATGTCCCCAGATAAGGCTGATGAGGCAGGTGGCCAGCCGGTTTCCGAAGCGCTGCTGGAGGCTCAGGGCGCCGCCCGAATCGGGGACGCGTATCGCCATGGCCATGTCCGCTTCACCATTGATCAGGGGCGCCAGCAGGGCGCGTATGTTTTCAACCCCGTCGCTTCCATCGGCATCGGCGAAGGCCACGACATCGGGAGGGTTGTCCGTGAGCGCGGCGATTCCCGCCAGGCAGGCGCTCCCGTAGCCCGGCACGGGATGCTGGATTACCCGCGCCCCGTTTTTCCGGGCGACTGCGCCGGTCTCGTCCGTGGAGCCGTTGTCCACTACGATGACTTTATCGATTGCCGGCGGAACCGCGGACAGGACTCCGGGCAGGCAAGGCTCTTCGTTGCGCGCCGGCATGATCAGGGCGATGGAGGAACCGTTTATCATGTGGCGGAGTCCCTTTCCCGGCGGGCCTTGATGCGTCTATACACCACCGGTATCAGCGAGACCGCCGCCACCAGCAGGATTCCGGCCAAGAGCGAGGGCGAAACCTTTCCGCGAATCAGGCCTGGAAGCGAACTTGAGAAGACGATGAAGGCGATGCATGCCGGGAGCATGCACACGAAGGTCGCGGCGACATAGTGGGTGAACGGGATCCTTGTCAGACCGAAGGCGTAATTGAGAAGGTTGAAGGGAAATGCCGGGATCAGCCGGGTAAAGGCCACCACCTTCCAGCCGTGGGTTTCGACCTCCCGATCCAGCCGCCGCCATCTGGGGCTGGTCAGCTTGCGGTCAACCCAGTCCCTGGCCAGGTAACGGGCGGTGAGAAACGCCAGCGAAGCCCCGATGGTCGCGCCGGTGATGGTGTAGACCACACCCCAGAAGGGTCCGAACAGGATCCCCCCCGCGATGGTTATGGGGAGGCCGGGGAGGAAGAAAACAGGGGCAAGGGAGTAGATGAGGATGTAGAGCGCCGGGGCAAGGACGCCGTATCCCTGGATCAATTCCCTGAGTTTTTCCTGTTCAAGATAGCGCGACGCGCCGGAAAAGTGGACGGCTGCAATGGCTGCCACCAGGAAGACGGCGAGGAGCAGAGGTTTCATGCCTCTCTTCCGGGTTTCGTCTCCGGCCGCGAAGGTGCGTTCACGCAGCAGCGCCGCTCCTTCTCTCCTCTTGAACTTCCGTTTCAGCAGGAGCCGGTTCAGGTATGTGAAGGGCGGCTTTGAAACCTTTGCCTTTCCGGCAAGGGCATTTTCAGCGTCAAACAGGATATCGATAACGTGGCAGCATGCCCCGCGTTTGCCCAGCACGGAGGTACAGGAGGCGCAATAGGTCACCATCCTTCTGCCGTCCGCCTCGGAATGGCGCAGATTGCGCCATCCCTCGGCAAGTTCCGGCGCCAGAAATCCCACAGCCCCCCCTTCGCCGCAACAGATGCTCGCGGCCCCTGAATGGGGCATTTCCTCGATTGCCAGACCGGCGCGGCCGACCAGTTTCCTGACGGCGGCGTGAATGTCCGGAGCTTTCCGTATGGAGCAGGGGTCGTGGATGGTAACCGTTCCGGAAACCCGGCCGATGGGGATATCGCCGTCGACCAGGGCTTCATAGATGCTGACCGTGGTGAGACCTTCGCCGTATGTGCCGAACATCAGGTGGCAATTCGGGCAGGCCGTGAGTACCCTTCTGACCCCTTGCCCGACGAGATAGTCCCGCATCTCGTTGAACATGGCCAGGAAATACGCCTCTCTCCCCAGGTCGTGGGACGGTTTCAGGCAGCAGTCGAAGACGATCCCCAGCGTGGGGATGGACTGGCGCAGGGTCTCGAAGACCTTCCTGACGCCCTCCGGCCTGGAACCCGTAAGGGCGCAGCCGGGGAAGAATACCGTGTCGCATCCCTCCGGCAGGCGGTAGAGGGTGAAGCGTCGGGAAGTTCCCGTCTTTTCGTAGTTGATGATGACGTTATGTTCGGGAAATACGCCGCCGCCCCGGTCGACGGCCTCCCGCCGCATCTCGAGGAACATGGTGTTCAGGTCCAGTCCTTCCGGGCATACCGACGAGCAGAGTCCGCACAGGTTGCACTCGAAGGGGAGAGCCAGAGATACCTTGTCCGACGGATTATAGGCATTGGCAATACGGCCCGGGTTCCCGTACTTGCGCAGAAAGGCGCAGTCGCGAAGACAGATGTCGCATGCTGTGCATTCTTTCCGGACCTCATCCGTCAGCTTGCGAAGGGAAGGGCGAAGTTCTTCCGGCGATAAAGCATCCGTCTCGATCATTTTCATTCCCAATTATGGTGTCTGGTAAAAAAGCCCCAGCGCGTAATTGAATCCAGCCGCCGTGTTCTGGCCATAGAGGGGCGGGGTGAAGGTGAGCTCAACACCCCACGAGGGGGTAATCTTGTAGCCCGCCGTTACTTCCAGTTTGCCCAGGTCGAAGTTGTTGGTGGTGGTGGGGTTGCCGTCATAGGCGAACTTGTTCCCGTTATCAATACTGTATATTCCGTCCAGCTTCAACCTGCCGTAGATGCTTTTCGTTACATCAATCCCGAACTCCACCAGGTACCTGAATTCGTCGGACGGGTCACCGTCCCGGAAGCGGTACCCCAACTCCAGGTTGACATAGCCGGGAATGTGCGGATAGAGGGACTTTCCGTACAGGAGTTTGCCCTCATAGTCGAACTGGCCGTTGCCCAGCGGGAGCCGGTCGTTCTTGTCGTAAGCCGAAGGGATTTTCAGCAGGGCCTGGCCGGACAGGATGCCCCAGTTTCCTTCCGCCAGCTTGTAGCGGGCCGCCACGTCTATGTCGCCCACGCCCCAGGTGGTCATGTCCGCCGTGGTCTCGTTCTTGTCGATGTGCTTGTAGACCATGGAATTGATCAGGGTAAGGTTGTTCGTCAGGCCGTATTCGATATAGTTGCTCAGGTTGTAATCGCGGAAGGTGCCGTTGTTGGCGAAATCGCTCTTGCCGCCGTCCGGGTCGAAGTTCTTGTCCGCATAGTAGAAGTTGAATCCCAGCTTGTCGTACAGCTTGCCCTTCTCCCGTGTCCACGCGCCCGCGAAGCAGGCGCCGGCGGACACGGCAAATAATGTGAAAGCAATGATGCCGCTCGTCAGTAGTTTACTCACTCTATTCCCTCCTGGGATGAACCTGCGGTGACGGAATATATTCCCGTCACCGCAGGGATGCTGGTACTAACCGTCCGGTGGTGCCGAACGGAGCATTGCGAAGCTGCTCCCGACAGTTTTTGTTTGTTAATAGGGCCATCCAGTGGCTCTAGGCCGACTCTCGGAACCCGGCCCCATACTCCATTCCATCCAGGAACCATCGTAGTTTTTCACATTCCACCCCATCAGGTAGCCGTAGAAAAAGGCCAGACTGGAGCGCCATCCGGTGCCGCAATAGTAGGATATGGTATTTGGCCTGCCGGTACTATCGGCGGGAGTGATCCCATAATCCTTCCAGAGCTTGGCAACTTCGGTGTAACTCCGGAAGGTGCCGTCAGTTGCGTCCCAGAAGTCGCCTCCCTGATAGGTAGCCGGGCCCCAGTGACCCCATTTTGCGCCGGGTATACGGCCAAGGGTATCTATGTAGCTGTAGTCGTCTTTTGCCCCAACGTATTCGTCTGTGGAGCGGATATCGGCGAGTATGGCGTTAGGCGCTCCATTTACTACGGTGACTACATAGCTTGTTTTCGCCAGGTATTCGGGATGAACCGGAACTGTGGCACCGAAATTGACGGGTGTAATCCCGCTTCTCTTGTAAGGAATGGCAGTGGTCTGGTAACCGCTTGCTATCCACGACTCTAAACCACCGTTCAGCATACGCACGTCAGCAACACCTGCATACATGAGCGCCCATGCAACCCTTGCCGCGGAGATCGGATCGGCGCTATCGGTGTAGCGTGTATACAAAATTACGGTTGTATCCTTGCTGATTCCCATCTTTTCGATATTTGCCTGCAAAGTGGCATCAGCCCAAAGGTTCCCGCCGTGGTATCCGTCAGGTATCCATTCCTCAACATCATCAGTGTTGATATAGATAGAGCCGGGTATGGCGGTTTTGAGATCTTCGTATTCCCAGCCTACCGCCGCGAAAACATAGTTGTGAGCAGGGGGGTTGGGAACTGTTTTCCCATCTGAAAGGTCTTTGACCCATTTCGGATAGACGAGGTTTTTGTAATTCGGCAGTTTCTCCATGGGCTGGGAAGCGTCTGCGGCCCACTCTACGATGGAAGCGTCGTAATTCGAAGCCTTGCCGTACCCCATCAGCCGGAGAATGAAATACACGTAACCACTGCGGATACCGACAGTGCAATGTGACGTAACCTCCTTGTCCCTGGTAATACCGCGGGATTCGAGCAGTGCCTTCATAGCTGCGTAGTTCAGTACGGTCTTGTCTGTTGCATAGTACCACTCGTAGGGAATCTGCACAGCGCCCGGGATATGGCCGCCACGGGCCTCACCGTACAGTTGCCAGCCGATGAATTCCTCATCGGTGCGGGCATCGATTATGGCGAAGTCGCTGTCCTGGTAACGGTCCGCTATATGAGCCGATGTGGCGCGTACGGAAGATTTCACCTGGGCGCTGAATTTCTTTTCGGGAAGGGTATTTACGGCAGCCTCTACGGGCCTGCCGTCCGCGATCCATTTATCCCATCCACCGTTCATAATGTGCACGTCGGTACAGCCCAGATATTCGAGCATCCAGAAAATACGGCCGGCCGCGCCCCAGGAAGCGGAGGTGTTGTCGTAAATGACGATTTTGGAATCTCTAGTCAACCCCGCCTTGCCCAGAAGGCCCTCCAGTGTCGCGGTGTCCTTCAGACCTTTTCCCCGTTCCCAGAAATCACTATGTTGCATGCTGATGGCGCCGAGAACATGGGCGGTATCGTACCCTGATCCCCGTGCATCGATTATCACCAGCCCGCTCTTGTTCAGGTTTGCCTGAACGGACTCGGGGGTAACCAGGAGGTCCGCATTGGGGAAATCCTTTGATGCCGCCACAAGTTGTACATCTACATCTCTTGTCGTGGATTTTTCAACTACCGAGCTTCCGCACCCCGCCAGCAGCGAAACCGCCAGCAGCAGTGCGCCATAAACCAAACGCTTCATCGTCATTTCTTCCTCCCTCATTAAAATATCCATGTAATGGCATTCATTGTTAATGAGTAGATAAAGGCATCAGTCATATTTAGTCAAATGGATAATATCAATATTATAAATAAGACACATTTAAAAAAACGATGATAAGCGGGCGGGTATTTCCTTCTTTCAGGAGGGAATCGTCATTTCACGAAGGCGGCCGGGTATGTCCCATTTTTTCATGAGAACTGCGACAGCGGGGGGGACCAGGTGTTCCCACGAATCGTTCCTTGCTATTCGTCCGCGAATGTCGGTGGCGCTCAGGCCTTTCCGAGCGGAGGATACTTCTCTGAGCACGTGGGTGGCAAGCCCGAGGGATCTGAAATATTCCAGCTTGCGTCTCCCCCAGTCGTCGTAGATGGAAAGGAAAAAAAGGGCGTCCAGGGGAACGTAATAGATGTAGAGCTCCGGAAGGTTGATGGGAAAGGGGACGATTGAGAAGCGGGACGGCGCGATGCCCGCTTCTTCCAGCACGGCGCGGGTCATGGTATAGCGTTCGAAATAGGTGAGCGGGTTGGCGGCCGGGTCGCTTCGTTTCGGGTCGGCGGCGTCTCTTTTTGTCAGGAGCGGGTCCGGGTTGGTTATACCCACCACCAGATGGCGGCAGAGGGCCATTCCCGCCAGGAGATAGGCGAGATGGTCGTTATGGAGAACCTGGAAGCGGCCGTGGATGACTCCGGTTTCGGCAATGCGGTCGGTTTCTTCGATCATGTGTGGACTCCGGGCGATAGCGGTTCAGTCAATCTTCAAGGCAGTGTACGGACCCGGCGTGAACGGCTGGTCATCGGGCGAATCCATGAGCCCCTGGAGCTTGCCCCGGTCGAGGAAGTTCAGAATCAGGTACATGAGCTCATTGCCCCTCACGAGGCTGAGTCCTCCGGCGGCGCAGCTCACTTCGTCGAATGTCCGCACATTATCCCTTCTGACATACTTCCCGGTCATGACCAGGGGCACGTTTTCTCCGGTATGGATCATGGTACCGGAAGAGGCGGTGGAATGGTCGGCGGTAACGATGAAGAGTACGTCATCATCCGGAATGATCTCCTTCAGGGCGTAGTCGAGGGCCCCGTCGATCTCTTCCATGACCCGTTTCTTGACCAGAGGGTCCCTGGTGTGACCGGCTTCGTCCGTCACCTTGGTGTGGACATGGATGAAGTCATGGTTAACGGCCTTGTACGCCGCCTTGAGCCTCTCCCGCAGGTCCGAGGCCGGGTCGTCCGTGTCCGCTGCCTTTCTGGTTTCCATGCCGATGACCCGGCCGAGTCCGTGGTAGATGGCGCCGGAGGCGATGAGGAGCCCCTTGAGGCCCCATTTTTCCGTAAACGACGGGAGAGGGGCCAGCATCCCGGCCCGTTGGGTTCCCACGGCATTGATGGGGAAAAGCCCGCTTGCGGCCCGTTGTTTGTTGATGGGGTGCTCCGACAGTGTCCGGTAGCTCCAGTGCAGGTAGTCATTGAGGAATCGGGCCGTGTTCAGGGCACGGGTGTCATCGTGCATGGAACGAATCGGCATGACCTCCATGAGGGGGCGGCCTTCGATTATCGGATTGGAGTCCGTCACTCCCTTCGAAACCTCTCCCCTGAGCCGCAGGATGCCGCCGATACCTTTGGTGGGGAGAAATTCAGCCTCGATGCCGTCCCTGGAGAAGATTCGGATGGTCTCATGCAGCATGCGGCAGGCATCACTCTCCAGCCTGGGGTCTTCATGGGTAAGAATAAGGCGCCCCTGCTCCTCCGTTACGGAAAAGATGCGGGAGAGCAGGGACACGTCGCCTTGGCGGATGTCCAGACCTTCACCCAGCGCCTCCACGGCGCCCCGGCCGGGAAAATCCTCAATACGGTAGCCGAACATGAGAAAGTGGGCGAGCTCGCTGGGAAGGGCCGCGCCCTGGAGGTGGGCGTGGAACAGTCCGTTCATGCCCATGGAGGCGATCCTGTCGAGATTGGGGGTTCGGGCCGCCTGAAGGGGGGTCCTGTTTTCGAGTGCCTTGTGGCTCCGGTCACCGAGTCCGTCGAGAAGCAGAAGTATGCAGCGCATGGGATGTCCTCAGGAACTGTAAATGAATAGCATGGTCAATATTGCGTTCAGATTCAGTTCAGATTTGGCTGAACTGATTGAACCAAACCGCAGACGTAGCAGGGCTACGTTGAGGATTTGGTGATTGAGGTTCGGTCAAAGATGACCTGAAGATGAGATGCAAGATGCCCATGTTATTTGTTTACAGTTCCTTAGCGGTGAATCAGGTGGGCAGGCTGGTTTTCCAAAGTATACCCTACGCGGCGACCAGGGGAAGAGGGTCGTGGCGCAAAGCCGTGCCGGGGTGAAGAGAGGATGAAACCAGATAACTGACCAGAATATCGCGGGTGCGCAGTACCTCGAGCGGATTCATGAGTTCGATGACCCACCAGTTGCAGGCGGCCGCCAGGCCGAGGAGGTCCAGGCGATTGTGGATATCCGCCAGGCAACCTGGCGGGACGTGGCCGAAGCCTTCCAGTTCCGTATGGTAGATGTGGGCATTCAGGATCCTGTTCCGGTTCGGAAGGACATAGTCGCCGAAGGTGTCGTCGCTGTGGTGAAGGTTGCGCACCGCATGGGCGTGGCCGATATCGATGGTGACGCGGACATCGCTCTCCGCCACGATACGGCGGAATATGCGGGGATCGTTGGTTAAAGGAGTGGTGAGGTTTTCAAGGGCCACGGCAACGCCGTTGCTCTTTCCGTACCCTGCCAGAACAGCCAGGTTTTCGATGGCGCGTTCAGCGCTGACGCCCTCTCCGGACGGATTGCCGAGTCCGGAATGGACGGTCATATGCCGTCCGCCGGCGCTTGCGATGTGATCCACGGCGCGGATCAAAACTTTCATCGATTCGTCGCCTCTATGGCCGGTGTAGGCCGGATCGACTCCGAAGAAACGGCAGTGGAAACGCACCTGGAAACCGGAAAGAGACTTCATCCGGGAGAGGAAATCCTTTTCGGGCATGGATGGGTCAATGGACCAGTCTATGCCGTCAAAGCCGTTTTCGACTGCAAATCCGGCAAGCCTTTCCGCATCCTGGTCGAAGATGTTGCACATGGCAATGGTAGGTTGCATGGTATGGGAAGATATCTGATGGAGATGGTGAAATCAAATTGATAATTACCACATCAGGAATGATCCGGATTGAATTTTCCGATATCAGGACGTTTCTCGAACTGTACATAATACGCCTGTCAGTTGCGTAACGTTGCCGTAAGGCGGTGGGGCCGCAGCAGCAGATCCAGGGCATCATTGATGCCGGTGCAGATTATCCGCGCCGCCGACAGGGCCCCGGAGGCGGCGCCTTCGGACTGGATAACGGCGATGCCCATGGCGGCGTTCTTGAGCAGCAAGACATCGTTTCTGCCGTTGCCGATGGCCGCGACACAGTCCAGCCCCAGATTTTCCCCATAGGCGAGCTTTGCCAGATCCTGTGCCCGTGTCCCGATAATCTCCACCCGGCACGGGAGACCGGCGAGCTGGGCGCGGGCGGTTCCGTTGGTGTCGGCCGTGATCACGTGGATGGTCACCCGGGAGCTCAGGTCACGCAGTCTTTCGGCGACACCCGGGATCAGGGCGCCGTCGGTGGCGAGGGTGCCGTTGAAATCAAGAATCAGGTGCTCGATGAGCAGCGTTTCCTTTTCCGGGATGTCGCAGCGTACCATGGCGGAAAACCCTCCTTTTTTGCAGGTTGCAGTCAAGATGTATCGGTTTTTGCAGGGGCAATCCTTGTGATCGCCCTTGTTCGGGTAACATGTACCGTTTAAACCAACCCCCCTCAGTCCCCCCT
>CAZFCG010000027.1:16704-38984 GCA_964517595.1 uncultured Geobacter sp.
TTCTCAGGGGGGAAGCCTTGAAGCCTCCCCTGAGAAGGGGAGGTTTGGAGGGGTTCGAGGTTTCCCCATACTGGTGGCATTTTGGATGCAAAATCAATTAATATCCCGACACGATGGTCTCATCGGCAAACTCGAGAACCCTGTCCGAGATGCGCATTACCTGCTCCAGGTAGTGGGAAACGACCAGGATGGTGAGTCTTTCCTTGAGACCTGTCAGGAGTTCCTCGATGATCACGGTCGATCCCCGGTCAAGGGATGAGGTGGGCTCATCCAGGAGCAGCGCCTCCGGCTCAAGAATGAGCGCCCGTGCGATGCACAGTCGCTGCTGCTGGCCTCCGGAAAGCGCGCGCGCGTCATCTTCCAGCCTGTCCTTGACCTCGTCCCACAGGTTCGCCATGCGCAGCGTTTCTTCAATCCTGGCATTGATGGCAGTTTTATCTCTTTCGCCCGCCAGTTTCAGGGGAAACGCCATGTTCTTGCGAATACTCATGGGAAGCGGATTGGGTGTCTGAAAGACCATGGCCACTTTTTTCCGCAACTCCGTGAGGGACATGGAACGGTCGTAGATGTCGCGGAATCTCCCCTGAAGCCTGATTTCCACCGTTCCTTTCATGGACGCGCCCGGGAGGTCTTCCCACAGGCGGTTGAGCGTCATGAGAAAGGAGGATTTGCCCACGCCGGACGGTCCGGTGATGGCGGTAATGGAATTTTCGGCGAAGTCCGCCGTGACGTTTTTCAGAACTGGTCGATTCCGGTAGGAAAAACTCAGGTCGCTTACACGTATCTTGATGTTATCGTCGGCTGAATGGTTCATGGTCTGTACAGTGTGAAATGGGTCAGCCCCTTCCGGATACCGTAGGCCGCCGAGAAAAGGGTGGCGCACAGGAACAGAAGGAGGATGGAGGCGCCGTATCCCCTGGTCAGCTCCGCGGGATCGGTATACTGGGACGAGATGTAATAGATGTAGAACGGCAGCGCCTCATACTGGGACAGGAGCGATTTGGGAATCCCCGCGGACGCGACGGCGCCGGTGAGCATGATCACCGCGGTGTCTTCGGCGCAGCGTCCGATGGCCAGCACGATCCCGCTCATGATGCCGGACAGGGATTTCGGCAGCAGCACCAGGAAAATGTTCTGCAGGCGGGTGGCGCCCAGGGCCAGCGCCGTGAGACGGACGTCCCGGGGGATCCCCTCCAGGGCGGCCTGGGTGGTGCGGATGATATAGGGGAGCACCAGGAATGAGAGGGCGATGCTCGATATGAGCAGGCACGGACCGATTCGCCCGGAAAAATGTCGGTGCAGGAACACAGACGCGGCAAAGCCGAAAAGCCCCACCACGATGGAAGGTATTCCGGCAAGCACATCGAAGAAGGCATCCAGCGCACTTTTCACCCGGCCTTCGGCATACTCGGCCAGGTAGATGCCGGTAGTGATGCCTACGGGTATGGCCCAGGCAATGGACAGGGTGATGAGGGACAGTGTCCCGGCCACGGCGGGAAAGAGGCCGTCAAAGACCCGTTCCCTCAAAAAAAGAGCCCGCAGGGGCGGGGTTTCGCCGAAGATCAGAGCCGGGTTGAGCGCTTCATGGCCTTTCAAAAGAAGGAAGCAGAGCAGGACTGATACCGCGGACAAGAGGGCGAAGCCGGCGGCCCAGGAAAACCAGACAGTCAGTTTTTCCAGGATTCCGCGTCTCAAATCTTTTCTTCCTTTCCACGAGCAAGATAGCGGACAAAGAATGTCACCACCATGGTGAACAGGTAGAGAACCACCCCGCAGGTGAAGATGGAACGGAATTCGGGGCTTTCATAGTCGGCGGCGATTACCAGGGCGATATGGGCCGTCAGGGTTCTGGCCGGCGCCATGACCGAGTCGGGGACCTGGGCGGAGTTGCCGGCGAGCATCAGGGCAATGAGGGTGTCTCCCACGGCGCGTCCCATCGCCAGGATGACCCCGTTGAGAATCCCTTTCTTCGCCTCGGGCAGCATGACATGGATGAGCTTCTGGACCTGGCTGGCGCCCAGCGCATCGGCTGCCTTGAGGTATGTGGCGGGTATCCGGTCAAAGGCGTCGCGAAAGAAAAGGGTCATGGTCGGAGAGATCATGACGCCGAGGACGAGAGAAGCGGTGAGTACGCACATTCCGGATCCGCCCCGGAAGAACTCCCGGATGATGGGGACCAGGAGAAAGATACCCACGAAACCGTAGATAACGGTTGGAATGCCGGTCATCAGCTCGATGAAGCGGCGCAAGGGTCTCTGAAGCGGTTTCGGTGCGATGCCGGCGGTGAGAAAAGAACATCCGAGACTGAGCGGAAACGCCACCAGCAGGGCCAGGAGGGATATGGCGAGGGTTCCGGAAATCATCGGGAACACACCATAGAGACCCTGGTACGGTTCCCATGTATTGAGCAGAAGAGAAAGGAAGCCTCCCTCGCGCAGCAGTGGAAGGCCCATGAACACCATGAAGATGAGAATGCCCGCGGTTATGGCGGAGCTTGCCAGGGCGGAGAAGAGAAAAACCTTCTCCGCCGCCAGTTCCCGGAGGTTTTTCATCGAACCGGGATAAAGCCGTGTTTCTCAATAATCTTCATGCCGTCAGGAGTATACAGGAAATCAAGAAACTTCTTTTTCAGGCCGGACGGTTCTCCTTTGGTATTGCTGAACAGACCCCGCGCTATTTTGTAGGATCCCTTGCGCACGGTTTCGATGGTCGGCACGACTCCGTCCAGGGCAACCGGCGCTACGGTCCGATCGATGTGGCCCACGGACACATAGCCGATGCCGTATGGGTCCTGGGCAACCGCTGATTTCATGGCGCCGTTGGAAACGACCACATGGGCGGATGGTATGATGGCGCCCTTGTCCAGGCCCTTATCCCAGAACACCTCGCGGGTTCCGCTCGCCTCGTCGCGGGTGTAGAGGTTGATCTTTCTGTCCGTACCGCCCAGCGCTTTCCAGTTGTCTATCCTGCCGGCGAAGATGTCCTTCAACTGGCTTTTGGTGAGCTTTTTCACCTTGTTTTTCGGATTCACCACCGGGGCCACGCCGTCAACGGCCCACTGGAACAGTTTGAGTTTGTAGCGGGCTATCTCTTCACCGGTCGGTTTCCGGCCGGTGTTGCCGATATCCACCAGACCCTCGCCCACCTGTTTGATGCCGACCCCGGATCCGCCGCCCGCTATGGTGATCTGGATGCCGGGATTGGCGGTCATGATCTGCTGGGCCGCGTCCTTCATGACCGGGATATGGGCCGTTCCCCCCGAGATCTTCAGGACTCCCTTTTCGCCTTTGAAAGCGTCAAGGCTTCCGGAAAACGCCGGTGAGCATGAAAGCAGCAGAACCGCGACTGCAAGCGCCGTTTGAGTCAGAGAGATTTTCTTCATACATTGCTCCTTGGGGAATTAATGAATGTGTTGCCGGTTGAGAAGCTATCAAATAGCTTCCTTCATGTCTAATTGAAATTAGTAATCATGAAAGGTGCATGCATGGAAAAAATCCATATGGCGGAAGGGTGTCGCGAGGTTCAGCAGATCTCCACGGCATGGCCGCCATAAGGCGTTATCTCGCCGATGGGGACCGCGAAACAGCCGGACCCGGACGCCTTGAGGAGAAAAGCGTCCGCGGATTGAGGGGGAAGGGCGATCATCAGACCTCCCGAGGTCTGGGGGTCGAAGAGGGGAATAAGGTCGTCCGCCGGGGAAGCCGTTTCCGTGCTTTGGGGCCGGCGCTTGTCCAGCAGGAAGCGCGCATAGTAGTCCCGGTTCCGGTAACAGCCGGCGGGGATCAGTCCGTCGTTCATGAGTTCCGCGACGCCGCTGATGACCGGTATCGCTTTCCGTTCCAGCGCTACGGTGACTCCGGCTCCGCAGGCCATTTCCGTGGCATGGCCGATGAGTCCGAATCCGGTCACGTCGGTTGCCGCGTGGGCGCCGCACTCGGCCATGATGGCCGCAGCCGTGGCGTTCAGGGTTGACATCCAGCGGCATGCCTCCTCCACCGTGGCGTCATCGACCATCTCCGCCTTGATGCCTGTGGAGACGATGCCTGTGCCTACCGGCTTGGTGAGGATCAGGATGTCCCCTGGGCGGGCCGTGGAATTGCGTATTACCCGTTGCGGATGTACGAGGCCGGTTACCGCCAGGCCGTATTTGATTTCATCGTCTTCCACTGTATGTCCGCCCACCAGGCACGCCCCCGCTTCGCGGATCTTCGCGGCGCCCCCGGCCAGGATCTCCCGCAACATCTCGGGGGGGATGCGGCATTTCGGAAAAAAGACCAGGTTCATGGCGGTCACGGGCCGGCCGCCCATGGCAAAGACGTCCGACAAGGCATTGGTGGCGGAGATGGCCCCGAACAGGTAGGGGTCGTCCACCGGCGGGGTGATGATGTCCGTGGTCTCCACCAGGGCGCACTCGTCCCCGATGCGGTATACCCCGGCGTCGTCGGAGGTCTCCGGACCTACGATAAGATTCTCGTCCGGTTCGCCGAAGAGTCCCGACAATGCCTCTTCCAGGCCCTCCGGGCCCAGCTTGGCCGCTCAACCGGCCGCTTTCACCATGTGGGTCAGTTTGATTTTGTGATTAGTCATCAGTTGCGCTCCTGAAGAAGACTGGGTTAGGTTGAGTTCGCGGATTGCTGGGTTTTTCTCTCCTGATATGTCGACCAGGAGCTTCGTTGCCTCTTCCGCTGGATCCTGAAGTCGTAGTCGGCGGCGTACTCAAACGCTTACCCTTTACATTGTGTAAAGTCAAGGGCAACATTAAACCTGAAAACGGCATTTGATCGCGCGAAGACGCAAAGAAACTGGAAGAGGTGCGGAAGAAGATGATTGGCGGCTTTGCGTGAGGCGGCCTTTTTCAGGTTGATAAAAAAAGCGCGTCGATCTCTAAGGAACTGTAAAAAAATAACATGGAAATCTTGCATCTCATCTTCAGGTCATCTTTGACCGAACATCAATCACCAAATCCTCAACGTAGCCCTGCTACGTCTGCGGTTTGGTTCAATCTGTTCAGCCAAATCTGAACTGAATCTGAACGCAATATTGACCATGCTATTCATTTACAGTTTCTAAGAAGGTCAGGGTAGGCACAGGCCCCGCGCAGTCAGGCGTCGGAGGCGTTGTCAGGAAGCACAGCAGAGGTCGTTTCCGGCCAAGTCCCTTGGGTTACCGGGTTGCAGCAGACCGACGGCGTCCGAACGGCAGCGTGTGCAGTGGCTCATCTGTGGTATATGGCGGGAGGCATTGATTCGTATGCGACGCAGTTGGTCCGGCGACGGCGGGGTCAGTCCCGCCAGGGGGGCGCCTGCGACGGGTATCACCGGGAGGCAGTTCATCACATCGGCGCCCAGCTCCGCCACCGTCGCGGCAATCGCCTCCACGTGTCCGTCGTTGATGCCGGGCAGGATTACCGTGTTCACCTTTACCGCAATCCCTTTCGCCTTCAGTTCCTTGAGGGCTTCCCGCTGTCGCGCCAACAGCAGCTCGGCTGCGTCCCGGCCACGATGGAACATCCCGTCCGCGCGGACCCAGGAATAGATTTTCTCTCCCACCGACGGGTCCACCGCATTCACCGTAATCGTGACATGGGTGACCCCGGATGCGGCCAGTTCGTCGATGTGGCCGGTCAGGTTCAGGCCGTTGGTGGACAGGCAGATGAGGAGACCCGGCCAGGCGCGGCGGACCTCACGGATTGTCTCCAATGTGCGCTCAGGGTCACAGAGGGCGTCTCCGGGACCGGCGATGCCGATGACGGATATGTCGATCCCCGATTTGAGGAAAGTGGATAGATAGGGAACCGCGTCACGGGGTTGCAGGATTCGGCTGGTAACACCCGGCCGGCTTTCGTTGGCACAGTCGTAGCGGCGATCGCAGTATCCGCACCGGATGTTGCATTCGGGCGCAACGGGAAGATGGATGCGGCCCCATTGCGCTTTCGCAGAGGAGTGGAAACAGGGGTGATCCGAGGGCGACCTTGGAGGATTTGGCAGGGAAGAGGGCACTTCACACCCGCTTTCTGCCGATTTTAATGGCATCGACCGGACATGATTTCAGGCAATCACCGCAGTTCGTGCAGTTTGGCTCATCGGGACGGGTCCCCATCTCGCAGACCTTCAGGCACGCATTGCAGTCATTGCAGGCGCTTGTTTTGAAGACCCTGAACAGGGAAAAGCGCTTGAAAAGCTCCAGCAACCCGCCGGTGGGGCAGGCGAAGCGGCACCACAGATTGGCGATGAGAAGACCGGCCGCAACCAGACCAAGAACGACGAACGTCCGTACCAGCCAGAAGGGTGTTGCGTGCTGGAAGGAGAGCGTCACGGAGTTCCAGAATTCGCCCACGCGAATGGGTACCATGGAGCGCGGGTTGCCCATGCCGAGCCACAGGTACAGCGCCGTTGCCAACCCGGCTACGCCGCCCCATGCCGCGATGCTGGTCCAGCGGTTACTGATGCGAAGCTTGAAGAACGAAACTTTGCCGATCACCTGATTGACGAGACCGCCCGGGCACAACCAGCCGCAGAAGGCCCGGCCGAAGAGAATCACCGAAATGGGGAGGATGAGCCAGAACCCCCAGAAGAGGGACGTGATCCTTCCCCAGCAGGTGATGACCGGACAGACCCTGCAATCCACGAAGGGGACGGGAAAGGGGCAACGGAAGATGCCGTAAAAGGCCCATTGTCCCAGCACCGCCAGCATCCCTGTCTGAACAGCCCGGCGTATCCAGGTCAGGGGAGTCGAGGCTACGGTTTTAGTAAGGTTTTCAGACATCCTTCACCCCCAGTTTTTCGATGAGCGCCCGCCCCTTCTCGGAGTCGGCAGGGATGAACCCCTGCCTTTCAAAGATGGCCTGGGCCTCCCGTGAGCAGATGAAATTCACGTAGTGATCCGCCAGGGCGCGATCTTTCGCGTCCTTCATTACCCCGATGGTGAATGTTAGGGGACCAGGCGGAAAAAGGGTCTCCGGAATCGGGAGTACCTCGACCTTGCCTTCAAACGCGGCCATGCGGGTGAGGCGCCTCTCTACGATGGAGACATGGCCCTTTCCGCTGATGATTTGGGGCATCATCTTGACCACGCAGGTTTCTTTTTCGATGGTGTTCTTGAGGACGGCCTTCTCGATACCGGCCTTCTTGAGGATTCCCATAACCGCGTCTCCGCCGGGGGGAGAGGCGCCCAGGGGCAGGATAACGCGGACTCCGGGGCGCGCCATGTCTTCCAGGGTTTTTATTCCCGCTCCGTTTCCCTTTGGTGTTACCAGCACGTACTCGGTAAAGCAGAGGGGGCGGAAATAGACCATCTTGTTTTTCTCCCGCAGTGTTTTGGTCAGTTTCAGAACCCGGCCGGCGAAGACTTCCGTGGTCGCGCCACCCAGCAGGGATTTGCCGAGGGCGGCAGCGAATGCGCCGGTGTACGCAATCCGGATGCCGGTTTTCTTTTCGTAGAGGCTGTTCGCGAGGTTGAATGCCTCGGATAGCCCTCCACAAGACCAGACGTGCAGCGAATCGGCCCTGAATTGATCCGCGGCAAGGCGCTTCGGCGCCAGCGCCGCCGCCAAGGTTGTTGCCGCCGCGGCCTTCAGGAATGATCTCCTTCCCATGGTGTTTTTCTTGTTTCCCATTGTTCTCACCTTTCTCATGGTCTCGCAGGATCGATTGTGAGGGATAAACCGAGTTTTTAATGAGTAAATACAGGAAAGACCAGAGAACGGTCAAATGGATAATATCCATACTATTAATGAAACTAATTTGCTGAGTTAATAATGCTTTGAATTGCGAGGGAATAGTTGCGGAAATCGGGTAGTGGATGATGGTTGTTAGTGCGGTTCACAAGGGGGCGTGAATGCATCTCACGGAATTCAGTTTTTTCAGGTGGGCAGCCAACCGTGCAGTGACGGCATTCGTATTGAAAAGAACGTCATCTGCATAAACTAGTTGTTATTATTGTATTAAACTATTTATCTGCCGGGCGCTATGTAGAACTGCTCCCCCCCGGAACCGTCCCTGCTATTTCTTTTTCTCTCCCGTCACCCGCGAAAAAAACAATGGGGAGGCTTTTTTTTAATGGAAAGCGATATAGAATTATTACTATGACGTTTGGATATTTTCCCACTATCCAAAGTGCCATGGCCTCATGTCAGGGCAAGCAATCGCGGGTCGTCACCGCTACCACTAGTACAAGGAGGAAACCTGTCATGATAAACCCGTCCAGAATTCTCATTCCAACAGACATGTCTCATCACGCCGACAAGGCTATTCGCAGGGGATTTCAGATTGCGAAGCAGTACGGCTCGGAAGTCTTTGTGCTCCACGTGGTTCAGAACCTTCAGCAATGCGCAGTTGAATATGATGTCGATGATAATTTGTCCCTGGAGTTGCAAAAGCAGATAATGGAAGGCGCCCGTGAGGCGGTATTGAAACAGGTAACGAAACTTGTGGGTAAAGATGCTGCAAAGGGTACGATCGATATTAAGGAGGGGGTTCCGTACGACCAGATTCTGACGGAGGCTGATGAAATTGGGGCGGATCTGATCGTACTTTCACACCTTGGTACGACGGATCTGGAAAAATACATGATCGGAAGCGTTGCCAGACATGTGCTTATTGGGGCTAAATGCTCTGTGCTTCTCGTTCGATAAATAGCAACTGAAAAACAACAAACACTGCTTCGCTCAGCTTTTCGTATCACACTATATCCCCGGCTGTTAATAGACTTTGATAAACGCCAATGAACACTTGATAAAGAAAAAGCCCTGATTTCTCAGGGCTTTTTTGTACCTTTCCGGACCTTGCCGGAAAGGCAAGAGATAGCACGGAGGCTACATCACTTTTTCCAACTGAACAGCGCAGATCTTGTACTCGCCCGTCTGGCTGATGGGGTCGAAGGCGTGTACGGTCAGTTCATTGGTGGGGGTCGTGGCATGGTGGAAACTCATCCAGATCATGCCCGGCTGCACCTTGTCGGTCACCTGTATTCCGGTGGTGACGCTCCCCCTGCGGGAGGTGACCCGCAGCCGGTCGCCGTCGCATACGGACAGGTTTTTGGCGTCCATGGGATGGATCATGGCCGCTTCTTCCGGCACGTATTCGGAAAGCGCGCCGGATTGACGGGTGGTGACGTTATAGTGGGACAGGATGCGGCCGGTGGAGAGGAGGAAGGGGTATTCCTCGTCGGGCAGCTCCGCGGGCGGAATGTGCTCGATCCCCTTCAGGAGTCCCAGTCCACGGGTGAAGGTCTTGGTGTGCAGGATGGCAGTGCCGGGATGGTCGAGGGACGGGCAGGGCCATTGCAGACCTTGATGTTCCAGACGTTGGTAATTCATGCCGGAGAAGATTGGGGAGAGGGCCGCCATTTCGTCCCATATCTCTCCGGGCCAGGAGAACTCCATGGGATACCCCATGCGTTTCGCGATTTCGCAGACGATCCACCAGTCGGGACGGGTGTCGTCGATGGGGTCGATGGCCTTGCGCACCAGTTGCACCCTCCGTTCCGCGTTGGTGAAGGTGCCGTCCTTCTCGGCGAAGCTGGCGCCGGGCAGGACCACATGGGCCAGCTTGGCGGTCTCGGACATGAACAGTTCCTGCACCACCAGGAAATCGAGGGATTCCATGGCCTTTCTGATGTGGTGGGCGTTGGGGTCGGTGAGGACCGGGTCTTCACCCATGATGTACATGGCCTTGACCTTTCCTTCCACGGCCGCGTCCATCATGGCCGGGATCATCATGCCGACCTTGGTATTGAGCTTCACGCCCCAGGCCTTTTCAAACTTGGCGATGACCTCGGGATTCGCCACCTTCTGGTAACCGGGGAAATCGCCGGGGAGCGCGCCCATGTCGCAGGCGCCCTGCACGTTGTTCTGGCCGCGCAGCGGGCTCACGCCGGAGCCCAGCCGTCCGATATGACCGGTAACCATGGCCATGTTGGCGCAGCTCATGACGTTATAGGTGCCGCAGATGTGCTCGGTTATGCCCAGGGTATACACGATGACCGCGTTTGGGGCCTTGGCGTAGAGGCGTGCCACGTCATAGAGCACGTTAACGGGGACGTCTGTTATCTGGGAAACCTTTTCGGGGGTATAGTTCTTCACCACGGCTTCCAGTTCGGCG
The DNA here is from genome assembly GCA_964517595.1 of uncultured Geobacter sp. Taxonomy (GTDB): domain Bacteria; phylum Desulfobacterota; class Desulfuromonadia; order Geobacterales; family Geobacteraceae; genus RPRC01. The sequence goes on from CAZFCG010000027.1 coordinate 26,805, forward strand.
AAGCCTTCGGTTCTTTCCTCTATGAATTTCTTGTCGTGCAGATTCTCCTTGAGGATGATGTGCATCAGTCCGTTCATGAGCGGGATGTCGGTGCCGGGCCTGATTTGCATGAAGTAATCAGCCTTTTCCGCCAGCTCGATCCTTCTCGGATCCGCCACCACCATCTTGGCGCCCTTGGCCACCGCCTGGAGGATCTTGGCGCCTACCATAGGGTGCGCTTCGGTGGGGTTGGCGCCGATGACGAACAGCACGTCGGCGTGGAGTATGTCCTCAAAGGAGCCGGTCATGGAGGCGCTGCCAAAGCTCATGGACAGGCCGGTGACCGTGGAGGCGTGGCAGGTGCGGGCGCAGTGGTCGATGTTGTTGGTGCCGCACACGGCGCGGATTAATTTCTGCAGGACATAGTTGTCTTCGTTGGGACAGCGGGCGGAAGAGAGTGACGCGATGGCGTCGCCGCCGTATTTGTTCTTTATCTCACCGAGCTTGCTCGCCACCAGGTCCAGGGCTTCGTCCCAGGAGGATTCGACGAACTCGCCGTTCTTTTTGATAAGGGGTTTCGTGAGCCTGTTGGGGCTGTGCACGAAGTCGCAGCCGAAGCGTCCCTTGACGCACATGTCGCGCCCGTTCACCGGGCTGGCCGCGTTGGAGGTGACGCCGATGACCTTCCCGCCTTTGACATTCAGGTCAAAATTGCAGCCGGTTCCGCAGAAGGGGCAGGTGGTGCGGACCTTTGACACTTCCCATTTCCTTCCTTTGCCGAGCATGGCCTTTTCGGTCAGGGCGCCGGTGGGGCACACCGCGACGCAGCTTCCACAGGCGACACAGACGGAATCGGCGAGGGTCTTGTCCATGGCGGTAGCTACCTTGGTCCTGAATCCGCGGTAGGCAAAGTCGATGACCGCGCGGCCCTGCTTTTCTTCGCAGGCGCGCAGGCATTTGCCGCACAGGATGCATTTGTTCATGTCGCGGACGATGAAGATGTTGTCGTCCTCGATTGCCAGATCCTTTTTCGCGCCGCCGAACGCGCCCGGCCTGACATTGTAGAAATAGGAGTAGTCCTGCAACTTGCAGTCGCCGGCCTGATGGCAGGACAGGCAGTCTTCCGGGTGATTGTCCAGCATGAGCTCAAGGATGGTTTTTCTGGCTTCGATAACGGCGGGAGAAGCGGTTTCCACCACCATTCCTTCGAGCGCTTCGGTTACGCATGAGGCGGGGAGATTCCTTGCGCCCTTGATATCCACCACGCAGATACGGCAGGCGCCGGGTTTGGTGAGTTCGGGGTCATGGCAAAAAGTGGGGATGAATGATCCCGCTTTCCATGCCGCTTCAAGGACGGTTGTTCCTTTCGGGACGGTTACCTGGTTGCCGTCGATGGTTAAAGTTACTGTTGACACGGGTGATACCTCCTGTTTGTTAGTATTTCCGACACGAGAAATAGCGTTCAGCGGAGTCAGTCGAATCCTTCGCCCCAACCGCCGGCCTTTATTACCTTACGGTGGTTTCCTGTTGGCATTCTTTTTTCCTCCCTTTGAACGGCGGTTAACAAATTACGCCTTTACGATCGCATCGAACTTGCACTTGGTAACGCAGGCGCCGCACTTGATGCACTTGCTCCGATCGATGGTGTGGGCCGCCTTCTTCTCGCCGCTGATGGCCTCTACCGGGCAGGCCTTGACGCAGACGCCGCAGCCAACGCACTTGTCCTTCAGGATAGCGAAGGTCAGAAGGGCCGCGCACACGCCGGCCGGGCACTTTCTGTCGTCGATGTGGGCCTCGTATTCATCCTTGAAGTAACGCAGGGTGGTCAATACCGGGTTCGGTGCGGTTTGACCCAGGGCGCACAGGGCCGAGCTCTTGATGACCTTGGCCAGTCTCTCCAGGTTGGGGATGTCTTCCGGCTTGCCTCCCCCTTCGGTGATGCGGGTAATGGTCTCCAGCATCCGTTTCGTGCCTTCACGGCACGGCGTGCACTTGCCGCAGGATTCCAACTGCGTGAAGTTGAGGAAGTACTTGGCGATGTCCAGCATGCAGCTGGTGTCGTCCATGAAAACCAGGCCGCCCGAGCCCATGATTGCCCCGGCCTGGGTCAGTGACTCATAGTCGACGGGCAGGTCGAGCTGCGCGGAGGGGAGACAGCCGCCCGAAGGACCGCCGCTCTGGATCGCCTTGAACTGCTTGTTGTTCTTGACGCCGCCCGCGATGTCGTTGAGAATCTCGCGAAGCGTAATGCCCATGGGAACTTCGCACAGGCCGGTGTGGTTGATCTTGCCGGTGAGACAGAAGACCTTGCTCCCCTTGCTCTTCTCGGTCCCCATGGCTGAGAACCAGTCGCCGCCCTTGCGGATGATGTTCGGGATGTTGGCGAAGGTCTCGACGTTGTTGAGGCAGGTCGGCTTCTGCCACAGACCCTTGTGGGCCGGGAAAGGAGGACGGACGCGAGGCATGCCGCGCTGTCCTTCGATGGAGTTCAGCAGCGCAGTCTCTTCACCGCACACGAACGCGCCCGCGCCCGCCTTGATGCGTACCGTGAAGTTGAAGCCGCTGTTCAGGATGTTCTCGCCCATGAGGCCCATTTCCTCGGCCTTGGCGATGGCCAGGTTGAGGCGTTTGATGGCCAGCGGATATTCCGCGCGGCAGTAGATGACCCCTTCGTTAGCGCCGATGGCGTAACCGGCGATCATCATCCCTTCCAGAACCGCGTGCGGGTCGCCTTCCAGGACGCTTCTGTCCATGAATGCACCCGGGTCGCCTTCGTCGGCGTTACACACGATGTATTTCTTGTCCCCTACCGCGTCATGCACGAACTGCCATTTCGTGCCGGTGGGGAAACCGCCGCCCCCGCGGCCTCTGAGACCCGATTTCTTGACTTCGTTGATGATTTCGAGTCGGTCCATGGCGATGGCTTTCTCGATGGCGGCGTACCCGCCGGTGGCAATGTAGTCTTCGATCAGCTCAGGGTTGGTTCTCCCCAGACGGGCAGTGACGGAACGCACCTGCTTGGCGTAGTAGCCGGCTTTCTCCATGACGGGAATCCCGTCATACGGCTTGGCGTCGCCCGGAATCTGAATCTCCGCCATATCTGTAACCGGGGTCTTGTTGATCAGATGGCCTTCAATCAGCTTGCCTACGTTATCGGGAAACACCCCGCCGTAAACTACGCTGGAGGAACCGGGCAGAGAGATTTCTATCACCGGTTCGGCAAAGCACATGCCGATGCAGCTTGTAAAATCCACGTCCACGTCCAGCTTCCGATCGGCCACTTCCTTCTTGATGGCCGCCATTACCTTGTTGCCGCCCGCGGCTATACCGCAGGTCCCCAGACCGACCACAATCCGGGGACGGGTCAGTTTCGCTTTATATTGCTCCTCCATGGAAGAGCGTGATTTCTGTAAGTTTGTCATCCCTTCTCCCCCTACTTGTACTGTTCTATAATGTTTTTCAGTGCATCCGGAACCAGACGGCCGTGGGTGTCATCATTGATCATGATGCACGGCGCCAGGCCACACGCCCCGATACAGGCCACCGACTCCAGAGTGAAACGGAGATCCTCGGTGGTGCCGCCGTTCTCCACGCCAAGTATGCTTTGCAGACGCTCGAATATCCTGGCGCCGCCAAGAACGTGACATGCGGTCCCCAGACAGACGCGGATGATGTTCCGGCCCCGGGGCTTGAGGTGGAACTGCGCGTAAAACGTTACCACGCCGAATACCTCGCTGAAGGGAATCTTCAGTTCCTTGGCTATCTTCTCCAGTACTTCCGCGGGCAGGTATCCGTAGATGTCCTGCGCCCCCTGCAGCACCGGGATCAATCCTCCCTTGTAGCCGCGGTAGTGCGCCAGCAATTCAGCCAGTTGTACATCCTGCGGTGAATCGACATGTTCACCAGTACACTTGCATACTGCCATTTTGTTCTCCTCCTTTTGAGATAGTGGACGCCATGGGGAATACCATTGACGCCCGTAATGCCCTTTACCGGACTCAAAGAACCGGTTTTCCGGCAAGGGCTTGATATTTCATGCGCGGCATTGCTCCATCGCATTCACGTTTGGCCCGGAGAGGAGAAACATGCCATGGCGTAGATGGAGCGAAATGCCCCGCATGATATCTTTCACTGGAGTGCGCGGTGTATGATCGATTCGACCTAAGAAACAAAAAACCCGCACGGATACCGTATATACATCGGTATCTGTGCGGGTTTCGGTGAGTCCGCCGGAAGCGGAGGTCGAAGTGAGCGCCTTGAGTGTAACGAATTTCTATTTTTGATCTATGATGTGTCGGGATTTCAGGGGATACGACAACTATCCATGAAGACCGGGCAATGCTCTTGTGGCTGGTTATTGGATATTTGAATAACCAGCATCGCTGTTTACCATATTACTTAACGATGTGCAAGAGCTATTAGATAAAAGACTATCAATAATTCATCACCTGGTTCACGTTTTCCTTGGGTCAGGCAGTTCGTATTTCTCCATCAGCGGATCAGAGGCGCCGGAAGCATCGTCAAGATCGAAAAGCATCCGTTCATCTTACGAAGCGGGCAGGGCGCGTCCCGGATTCGGATCCCTTAGGGGGACCGCGACTGCTACTCGGAGTTACAGTTTTCCTGCCCGGATATATGTATCAACCGGTTGCGCTGAAAGGGGATGAGGGAGTGGGTCGTTTCAGATTGGTGGGATCGTGGCACAGGGTCGGGAGGAAGGATTCCGCCTTCCATGCCGCTTTGGGGAGTGTTGTCTTTTTCGACAAGAAAACCCGCTCCAATGCCTGAGGTCATGTCAGGGTAAAAGCGGGTTCCGGGGGTCCCGCTTTGAGCGGGGATCGAAATGTGCGCTTGCAGTAAGAAGTATGTTGCTATCAGTCCGCCCGGTTTTCCCGTCCGTCCCGCTTCGCCCGGCTTATCATCTCAAGGAATGCCTCGATGCGCACCTTGAGCTGTTCGGTGTCCGATTCGGAATAGTCGGTTTCTATCTGCAGGAAAGGAACGTTCGAGGTCTCCTGAATGTGCTTTTTCAGGCTGTATGATTCAATGTTGTAGGTATGGCACCCCTGCCAGGTAAGGTCGATGACGCCGTCGGCCTGAAATTCACGGATGATCCGTTCCACCAGCGGGAAGCGGCCTTCGTTGGGCGACATGCACGAGCAGGGGATGCGCAGGTAGCGGTCGGCCATGGCCTCCAGCGGGGCGCCGTTCTCGTCGATCAGGTCTATCTTCTTATAGGCCCCGCAGCTTTCGAAACAGACCACATTGCCGCCACACTCCTCGATGAGCCTCACCACCTTGTCGGAGCCGATTCCCACGGGAACCCCGCTCAGCAGGATACGCGGCGTTGATGGCGTAAACGGCGAAATACCGCTTTTTACCATCTCCCGAAGCTCTTCCGTGAGGCGGTCGACCATCTCGATAGCTTCGCTCTTGTCGATGGAAAAGCCCCGGTTGTGGAGCACCGTCAGCATGTCCATGCCGCTGATGGGCGCCGGAATATTTTTACACACATCCTGGAACTCCTTCAGCGATCTCCGCTCATCATTTACCAGACGGATGGCGTCGCGCAGCTTCTCGTCGGTGAGCTCTACCGCGAACTCCTCTTCAATCCTCCGTTTCAGGCGCCCCATCTCCTGGACCCAGTAGCCGAGAGCGGCCTCGTCCTGCACCTGGGGAAGCTGCATCAGATGGAGTGGTTTCATCCGGCCCATGAGCTCGTACATCTTCTTCTTGCCGTCGCAGGTGGTCTCGGCGATGAGCAGGTCGGAGAAGTGGAAGTAGGGGCAGGTGTCGGTAGCGGCAAAGCCGTAGCTGGATTTGATGAGCGGACACAGGTTCCTGGGGAGGACCTTTTCCGCCGCTGGAACGGGATTCTGGCTCGTGCCGCACAGCATCACCGGAATCGCGCCGGCCGCCACCACCATCTCGACGGGGGAGTAAAGACAGTAGGTGCCGACCACGCGAAGGCCCTTTTCCTTTGCATCTTTCAGGGCAAGGACATTACGATCCCGAAGCGTTGATATCTCCGTAAATGTCTTTGGTTTTGTCATGTGTTTGTCCTTTCGACACATTATCTTATTTTCCGCCTGCTTTTCACTTTTCACCCTTTGTCTTTACCCTTCGCGGCCAATCAGGGCCGCGCCCAGGGCGCCGACATACTGGGGTTCCGACGGAACATGTAGACGTGTGCCGAGATGTGAGGTGATTACTTCGCGGATGTGGTTGTTCCGGGCCATCCCGCCGGTAAAGGTAACGGCTTCCCGGAGTGAAACCCGCCCGGCAAGGCCTTGAATGCGCCGGGCGATTGTGTCGATGATGCCCGCCGCGATGTCTCCCTTGGAGGTCCCTCGGGCCAGCAGGCCGATTACCTCCGATTCGGTGAACACCGTGCACATGCTGGAAAGGGGAACAGGTTCCGCGCCGACGGCCAGTTCGCTCATTTCGTCCAGGGAGACACCGAGAATACCGGCCATGACCTGGAGGAAACGGCCGGTGCCGGCAGCGCATTTGTCGTTCATGATGAAATCGGCGACCGAACCGTCTTCATTAAGGGAAATGACCTTGCAGTCCTGGCCGCCGATGTCTATTACCGTTCTCGTGTCTGGATTGAGGTGATGGGCGCCTCGGGCGTGGCAGGTAATTTCCGTTACCCTGTCGGTGAAGATGGGAAGGGAGATCCGGCCGTACCCGGTGCCAACAATCGGACCGAGCCGGTCCATTGGGATGCCGGACACGTTCAGCGCGGCTCGCAAGGCTTTCAGCCCGGCCTCCTTAGGGTCCCACCCCGTTGGTTCCATGGCCGCGCCTCTGATGCGGCCGTCGAAGACAATTGCCTTGGTAGCGGTGGAACCGATGTCGATGCCCGCGCTTATCATTTCAGTTTCATACCACCTTCATTATTACTGTAATACTCCGGATGTTTCATCCTCCAGCATGGACAGGATTCGCTCCGTAAGTGCGCCATAGATGGGATTAACCCGATCACGAGGTCGTTCCATAGGAACTTCTATTATCTCCCGTATCCTTCCGGGTGTCTTGGACATGACGAAGATGCGGTCGGCGAGGAAAATAGCCTCGTCGACACTGTGAGTCACAAAAAGGATCGTCTGGCGTTTGTGTTCCCATGTACGCAAAAGTTCCTTCTGCAGCACAATTCTCGTATAGGCGTCCAGCGCACCGAAGGGTTCATCCATCAAGAGCACATCGGGTTCGACCGCCAGTGAACGGGCGATTGCAACCCTTTGCCGCATGCCTCCCGAAAGTTCGTGCGGGAATGCCTGGGCAAACTGTTCCAGTCCCACAAGTTTCAGGTAATCCAGAGCAGTATTCGCTGAAGCGTCTTGTGTTTCTCCCGCGAACTCCAGCCCGGATGCGACATTGTCTATAACGGTACGCCAGGGGAATAGCGAATATTCCTGGAATACCATGCCGATTCGACGGTCGGGTGATGTCACCGGTTCGTTGTGATAAAGCACGCGGCCCGCGGAAGCTCTTTCCAGACCCGCGATGATTCTAAGCAGTGTCGACTTGCCGCATCCGGACGGTCCGACAATGCAGATGAAATCGTTGGCTTGAACTTCGAAAGAGACATCTTTGAGAGCGGTTATGCGGCTACCCTGCTCTGTTTGGAATTTCTTCTGAATTTCATCTATTCTGAGAATCGTTTTCATATCGTTACTCAACGTCCCAGTTGCTGCCATTTGAATTTCCTGTCTTCAAAAAAGCGAAAAAATAAGTCAAGGAATGCGCCCACGGTTCCGATGCTAATCATTCCCGCAATTACCACGTCTGTCCTTGCAACGGTAAATGCGTGGGTAATCAGGTATCCGACACCCGACATACTGCCGGGAAGCATCTCAGCGGAGACCAGACACATCCATGAAACGCCCAGACCAATTCTCATTCCGACAACAATGCCGGGGGCAGCGCCCGGGAGCAGCACCTTCAGGAAAATATCCCGCTTGCGGGCGCCAAGGACTCTTGCGGAATCGATCAAGGTATTTTTGACGCTCCTTACACCATTGATGGTGCTGGTAAGCACCGGATAGAATCCGCCGATGAAGATGATGAAGATCATGGAGAACTTCAGGTTGTTGAGATAGACATATCCCTTGCCTCCTTCAATTCCCGTGAGGGTGGCAAGGCTTGCAACCCCGAACCATGCAAGGACCAGAGGCACCCAGGCAAGGGGCGGAATTGGTCTGAAAATGCCAATGAAGATGCTGAAAAACTTGTTTACCATTCCATAAAATCCCATGAAGATTCCAAGAGGAACCGCCAATGCCACGGCAAGGAAGTATCCAGTTGCGACTCTGGCCAGGCTCACGACGATGTTTCCGGTAAGGGAACCCATGCTGATAAGATCTGAAGCCGGATTTGTCAGTATTTTATAGACACTGTACGGTAAGGGTAAAATAATCTCATTGTCGATTAACATTGCAAGGAAATGCCAGACAAGCATGAAGAGCAAAGGCGCGACAGCAGGGATTACGTATTTGAAAGGTTTAAATTCCATGGAGTGATTTCACCCGGGGGGCGTGGCGCCCTGTCGCAATTTAATGCAACGAAAGGCGCCGCGAACTGAGAGATATATTTATAAACAATAAAATAGATTCAGGATTTGGGGATAAATCTGAAATCAAAGAGTAGATCTTTTGCATTCTTGAGTGTCTTACCCGCCAATCTGCCGGTAAAATCTCCCAGCTTGTTGAGCATTGCCATATAGGTGTCGATGCCTTTCATCCAGTTTTTGGAAGGTTTTATTGTGTATACGATGGTCGACTTTTTTACCGCTTCGGCTGGAGTGCCCATCCATTTTTCGCTGATAGCCGCCACTTCGTTCCGGTGGGCGTTGCACCATTTCGCACTTGCTGCCATGAGCTTGACCATGGCGGTAAGTTGCTCAGGATGGTCGGAGATGGTTTCTTCTCTGGCTGCCATTACGCAGCAGGGGAAATTGCGCCAGTGACCCTTGGGTGGTAAGTCACGGAGATCAGTGACAATTTTCCCCACCCCTTTAACTTGGGCGACTTCCGGAAACGGCGATGGCGCTACGAGGGCCTCCACTTGTTTGCTGGTAAGCGCTGGAATGAAGTTTGATGTTGATTTCAGGTCCATGAGCAGTACATTGGCGCTACTGTTGGTGGGATTTTCGGTAACTTTTATGCCTGCGTTTGTAAGGGCGTTTTCAAGGATGATTTTCGGGGCGCTTGTAGGAGAATGATATCCGACCGGGATAGGGCGCTTGGCATTTTTGGCGTAGGAAATGAAGGCCTCCCATGTTGATATTGGACTGTTTTTCGGCACAACAAACCCTATGCCATCCACGTGCGTGGGGCAGAGCATCTTTACCCTGGTTCCCTTGTCAATACCGGACATTATCGCGGTTGTGGATGCCAAAGCAAGGTCGAGGCGCTTCATTGCGAACATGGTGGCTGTCTCGGAGCCACTTTTGTTCAGAATGACATCGAGATTTGCCAGTTTTTTGCCATTGGAGTACAGTTCATATTTTTCTTTTTCGATCTTCTTTTTGAGATAAACACCGGAACCATTGAACTTTTCACCCATTTCCATTGCCGCGACAAAAGGAATATGGTGCGTGGTGTTTATATATCCCACACGAAGAGTAGGGACCGGTTTTTCCGCGGCGGCTATAAGACAGGTGGATAAGGCCAGTATGCCCAGTGCTGCGAAAGTTCCAGTTGCAAGGGTTGATAATAGTTTTTTTCGCGAAGAATGACTCATTTATGTGCCTCCCTGAAAAATGTTTCCTGCATTAATATCAACGTATAATTCATTGCAGCATTACAGCCGTATCACCGAATCCGCCTCCATGAGGCTTTCCGCGGTGGTGAACATGTTGGTTGGAGCGCCAACCCTGAGTTTTTCCTTTTTATGGTAGAAATCGAGACAAATACCGCACGACAGGATCTCGACTCCCCGGTCGGCCAGTGTTTCCAGGGCTTCCAGCGATTCGGAGCCTTCCGATGTGAGCAGCACGCCGGAATTGAGGAAAAGCATGCGATCCGGCAGGCGTCCCAGATCGAGAAGTGTAATGATGAAATTCTTCATCAGCAGGCGGCCCAGTTCTTCGCTGCCGTTTCCCAACTGGTTGGAGGTAACGAGGATGATCCTTTTCCGTTGCTGTTCCGTTTCCGAGGGGGTGGCGGTTGTCGCCGCGTCTTCGCCTCCGATGGTCAGGGCAAAGCCGTTCTCGAATGGCGCTTCATGAACGGCATAGCCGCGGCCCTTTGCAAACCTGGTGACGTTTTCACGGGGCGCCCCCGCATCCACGATGACCTGAATGGTTTTGCCCGCGGCCTCTTCAAGGGCCCTTTTTGTTGTTATCACCGGCGCAGGGCATGCCATGTTCCTGCAGTCTATTTGTTTCATATTGATTCCCCTTAAGTTAATTAATGCGCCACCATGTTTCCTGCATGTGACAATCGGGAGATTCGAGGTTTATCCGCGCCTGAATTGCTAGAGGCTTTGAAAGACGGTTGGAAATAGTCCAATGAAACAGCTCGTCAAGTCAAATTGATAATATTGATACTCTGATGCAAGTCCATCTGTTTTTTGAATAACCATGGTGACAGTCGCTATCGTAAAGGCATCTATGGATGGGTTAAGTTCAAGGTATTGCATAATTTACGTTGTTAAGGTAGTATCGGTTCCACTGTTTTACAGGAGAACCGGGGAGTGCTTGGTTAATCCAAATTGAATAAGGAAGCGCGTCGGTCGCTGGTGGGCCGCCCGGTCTTCAAAACCGGGAGCTTGCGATTTTTTTCTTTCCACCTTTTCCTACCTGATGGAATTTGTTACTTAATATCTTTTTCGAATATATTCCCTCTTTCCTGTTTTTCCACCTGTTACTCTGTATTAACTATACAGTCAACTATACACTCTCTTCAGACATTAATTGTGCACTGGATTTTCTGATTTTCCCGATCGCGCCATGCCTGGCGCACAGCGGGCAAAGGTCACTTTTCTTGAGAAAAGTGACCTTTGTGATATTTGGTTCCCCGTCGTGGACGAGCTTAGAACTTATGATGGAATTTCCGACATGGCCGGAACCGGCTATTGGTAATGAAAAAGGGTACGGTGTCGTAGCCTTTGTCACCACCCAAGGTGATGCGCCGGCTTGTTCGTGGCAGCTGCCGCACCATGGACTTTGCCGCCTTACGTTAACCGGAACCGGATGCCGGGGTTACCGATGTCCGTAGCTTCGTACCACTGACGATGTACAATAATTCCTGGAACATGGGATTGCACCTTGCCCTGCTGGCCTTTGGAACCGCCGGACTGGCGCCGGCAGTCCCGCTGTGAATGGCCGCCAGCCTTGTCACCCTTCAGGTCCTGAGCGGAGAATGCCTTGTCGTGCTGTTCCAGCAGTTCCGATACCTGACTGTACAACTTAGCGTTCTCTTTCTCAGCGATGCCGGGATAGTCGTATTCATGGGGCCCAACGAAGCTGGAGGGAATCATCCCCGCAAGGGCTTTACTTGGAGCGCTTGCAATAGAGACACAAGCAATTGCCGCGATAATTATGCCAAACGACGACTTTCTTTTTTGCATCCCCATGGGAGCCTCCTTTTCATTTATTAAGTATAGCGAATATGACGATGATGAATAACGCGCCTAAAGCAAATGTACTTTGAAGAAGATCGGGAAGTGTTCGGGTATTATCCCGCATGAACACGAATTCGAGTCCAAAAACAAGGTCGGACCTGTTGTATATGCCTTGTCCACGCTGAAAACAGCGAATTCCCGTTCAACTAACCTGCTTATCCCCTTCCCTGCCGATTGACACGATCTATTCCAAGTGGCATTAACAAATAAACAAGCCCGATGCTGGACACCAATAGGCTACATAAAAATGCGTGGAAGAATAATCCAGCGTAATAGATGGTATTATATAAAAACAAGCAACTTTTTTTTCGGCAGTTTTTCCTTCGCTGATTGAAATCGAAACTGGCACAAGGATACGGCGACGTCAATTAGATTCGGTCACCGAAAAATTAGAATATGAGCATTCAGGAGAATAGGTTTTTAAAAGACATTGAAAAAAAGGAAACGGCATAGACGCTCGGCACTATTTCATCTTGTAAGCTTTCAGGAATTAGCCGCCACTTGGAGGGCAAAGAATTAAACCCAGATTTTCCATTTGCCGATCTTGCCGGTAATGATCTGATGTGGTCT
>CAZFCG010000028.1:0-38697 GCA_964517595.1 uncultured Geobacter sp.
AATGGGTGGCCGACTTCCATCGGAATCGCCGGCCGACTTGCCGCGGAATACGCACGCAGATTGTCATCCACGGGAAGCGGACGCCGCTTCCCGTGCCCTGTATGTGCGAACCAGACTCTTTTCATTATTCTTGTATTGCGCCCAAACCTGTTTCAACTGGGTGCCCAGGATGGATTCCAGGGCTTGCAGTTTGTCCACCGTGAGATATCGGCCGAGCCCCGGTTCCCGCGCCTGGAGGAGAAACCGCGCGAACCCGGACGGCATTTTGTATTGAAGATTGTCCAGGGTGCTTTGTGAGTCGCAGCAGGGGAGCTTTACCTTCAGGTCCCTGAATGCGCTCCTATGGGCAATGTTCATCGCGTCGCCCCACCAAATCTGGTCCAGTTCGCTATCGCAGATCGGGCATCTTACCGTTTCGAATCTTGCCCCGGCGTCGATAAAGCGGATTTCATTGTGCACAATTGCATCTACCTCATCAGCCGTCGGCAGCATTTTTTTGAATGCGTCCAACGCTCTGGCCCGCATGTCGGGGGTTGGGACGTAGCAGGGTGCCGCGGGAATGATAAACAGGAATTCAGTAGACATGGCTCCTCCTTGTAACCTTATTCGTTAGTTTATGCGTACCTGGATCGTTGCCGGAGTCATAGCTTCTTTCCGGAACGGTTCTCCTGCCTGTCCAATGTTTTTGCGCAATACAATCAGGCCGCTTGATCTCAAGTCCATTTCCATGTTGCCTGTCTTACGCGAAGTTTCCAGAAAAGATGAGGTTAGGCAATATGTGTAACAATTCATTATTTAAAAATGTAAATACCAGATTTATGGAGCTATAGCAAACATTATTTAAAGTTATTGTTAAATAAATTGAAATTTTTCAGTCGTTCGTCACTGCGGAATTGATGGATCATTGCCGTAATTACCTTCAGACAACAAAAAAGCCCCCCTCCACGTAAATGGAGGGGGGCTTTCGGATTTGCGGTAAAGGGCAGGCTATTTCATGATGAATACCTTGTGTTTTTCCAGCACTCTTTTGAATTCGGCATTTCTCCTGAGATTCTTCAGGTCGGGATCCCGGCGCAGGGATTCGTAGTCACTGAACCCGTTGGTGAGGGCCGCGTCCAACTCGTCCAGACCGAAATCCACGTCTCCTTTCAGAGAATAGAGGCATGCCAGGTTGTACCGGATTGATGGGCTTTCGGATTTCAGCTCTTTGGCTTTTTTCAGGTCCTCCAGAGCCTTGTTGTATTTGCGTTGCTGCATGTAGGCGACACCGCGATTTGAGTAAGCATCGGCGTAGTCAGGCGCCTTTTCAATGGCCAGAGAGAATTCTTTCAGGGCGTTATCGATATTCTCATCGAAAAGGGCCTTGTTATGCGCGTTCTTTGCGGTTGAGACATAGCTGAGACCCTGCTTGATGTGGCTTCTTGCCTCGAATGAAGGCTCCGAAGAGCCGGCCGGTTCGGTTTCCGCCGGCTTGTCCGCGGCCGGTTGCTGTGGGGGCGCAGTTGGGACGGGCTGTTCGGGGATTGCCGCCGGGACAGGCTGCACCGGCGCGGGCTCCTCTTTCTTTTTCATTCCCAGCTTTTCCTGCACTTCCTGAACCTTGTTGCAACCGGCAAGGGAAAATGAAGCAAAGACCAGTGCGGTTGCCGCCAATAATGCCATACTGTTGTGAAACCTCACGGACATGGAAACTACCCTCCTTTTTTGATTTGTCACGATATCAGCGCCTCTTTTGCGCCAGCTGCATGTTCCATTCGTTATGGGATGATATGACCTGGGGGTTCTGATCGATATCGGTTCCTTTTTCCTGTTTTACCCGTTGCGTGACGCGCGGCTTGGCGTAGTAGAAGGCATTTTTGACGGCGCCGTTGTTTCTGTTGAGTCCTTCAAGAAAGTAGTAGGTAAAGATGCTGTTGTTCAGTTGATCCGATTCCCAGGACTGTTCTCCGGCGCCGCTGGCGCCAATCAGAACCCTGCCCCAGCCGTCTTGTCCGTTGAAGGACTTTGAGCGGGCCGAAGCCTGAGCCCTAGATGGTTCGTCGTCGAGGACGATATCCTTGGCGCCCAGCAGTCTCCTGCCGTATTGGGGGGACAGGCCGTATCCCTCATTGTCGCTTGCGCCAAGTGATTTACCTCCGGGAGGGAGAAAACCGGGCACCTTGCTGTATGCGCCGTTACTGTAGCAGGCATCGAGTATCATGACAAGCCGTTTGGCCTGCAGGTTTTCGATGAAGTCCCGCAGGATGCTCTCGCTGATGGATGTGTGCCACACCTTTTCCCGCGGTTTGATCTCCGTGTCATAGGTTACAATGAATACGCCGCCGAATTTTTCGGGAGGCGTGCCGTGGCTGCTCATGTAAACCGCCACAAGGTCATCAGGACCGGCCATTCTCTTCAATCGGTCCAAGGCTTGGGAGATGTTCTTTCTCGTGGCATTATGATCCGTGAGAAATGTGACATTCGAACGGGGAAAGCCGCCACGCCTCGGGTCGATGAGGAACTGGTAAAAGGTGTTCGCATCCTGAACCGCGAAGTGCAGTCTTGGGATATTGCTCATGAATTCGCCTACACCCACCACGAGGGCATAGCGGTTGCGGATGGGGCCGGGGGGGACGTCTCCCCTGGATGTAGGTTTCAGAACGTTGGCCCGGGAGAACAGGTTGCTGAATCTTCTTTCCCACTCCTTAACCTTGATGTTTTCAGGCGTTACCGGCGAAACCCATTTGACGCCCACGACGGTCTGGGCAATGGAGAAGGCCCGGTCAACCTCCTTTTCGTCTTCGTATGCGCCCTTGAGTTGCACTCTGCCGAACTGGTCGAGCTCGGCAAAGCCGTTGTTGATGCCGTTGCCTTGAAGCTGCTCATTGATTTGTCCGACATGGAAGTCGCCTACCGGGGATCCGGATGCGCCTGCGTGCAATGCCGGGACAACCATGAGGAGCAGCGACAATGCCAGAGTGGACAGAATACGTCGCGGAGATGGCTTCTTCGCCGGTTTTTCCCGCTGGAAATCCGTTTCTTTTCTTGATTCGATGTTCATTCTTCAATCCTTTTGCAACCGCCATGGAAGTGATTGGCGGCATAGTCCCAAAAGACAAAGGCGCCGCGGCGGTCCTTTACCGCTGGCGGCGCCCGGGCGTTTTAACCGGCTACTTTTTCCTCTTTATGATTTTCCCGCCGGCGGATGAGCCGCTTATGGATTTGGCGCCGGTCGCGTCGTATGAGGCGATGTCTGAAGGGGCACTGGGCATTCCCTTCTTCACTGTCAGGTCTCTGGACAGTTGATCGTACTTTCCGTTTGCCGCGACTTTGAGGGCTATTCTGTATTGTCCTTCAGGAGCATCCGGCGGGATATCGAAATTCCCTTCCGCTCTCCTTGTGCCAATGGCTGCCATAACCTCCTGGTCCACGGCGCCCAGTTCCTTCCATTCGTTTTTTTCCGGGTCCAGGAAAGAAAGTGATCTCGTTTCGACAACCTTTATATCCCGTTGTCCATCGGGGGCCAGGACGTAATAGGCGCCGTTCATGCGGACTTTTCCGCCCGGCGCCACGCCGGTGGGGTCGAGAGAGTAATCCTCGATCTTTATCACATTCCCCTGGGAAGGATTGTAGCCCGTCCTTTCAGCCGTCTCCTGCGCCCCGGCCACCGGATAGCTCTTGAGGTCCGAATATGCGGACAGGCAATGTCCCCAGGCAATGGCGAAGGCGAGAGCGCCCCCGGCGGCGGCGCCTATGAGAGCCCCCTCTCCTTTGCCGAACAGGGCGCCGAGGGCGGCGCCTCCAAGCGTGCCCACCACGGTGTATGTGGCAATGCACTGTCGCTGGGCCGAGGCCCTCTGTTCCGGTGTCAGGGGCGTGCCGGGAGGAGGAAGAGGGGCGCAGGCGGTGAATATAAACAGCGCCAGAATGAATGGGGCCATTATGCGGATGTTTTTGATATTCACTGTTTTAGCTCCTTTTAGCGATGGCGCAATTTCACCTGCATGGTCAGCATTCCTCCGCCGGATATGGCGGCTGCCGGGATAACTCCGAAGTTTCTCCCCCCTTCCGATTCAAGGACGATATCCTTGGCGCCCATATTGGCCGGCTTCCATCCTGTTTTTGGGGAGATGACGGCATAAGACGTCTGCATTTCATCCTCTACAACGATATCCTTGGCGCCTCGCAGACTTTTCGCGCCTTCCATATTGGAGGCAATCTGGATGGGAGGGGGCGGGGGAAGGTCCGATACGCCTCCGGACGGACTGCCCATGCCGGGGTCCGATGCCGGGTACGAAGAAGTTGAGGGGTATGACTGATCCGCGGATGCCGTAGTGACCGGAGGGTTGCTTGCCATCACAGCGCCTTGCTGTTGGCCGCCTCCGAAGGGGCTGGGATTGTCGGAGAGCATGATCATAAGTCGTTCCGTGCCCGGAGCGCCGACGAATCTGAAGGTAGTGGCTTTAGGTATCTCATGCATGGTGTAGGCGTCGACATAGTCGCTGAAAAGAACGTTGGTGTTGCCGGAAGAACCGATGTTGAGGATGGTGAGATAGCCGGGCCTGTTTGTCCTGACGAGCATCTTAATCCGCTCGCCTGAATGGAAGGTGCGGGCCTTTGTCACCGCCCTCATATTGCCGTTGTCGGACAGGAGCATAAGCTGATAGGATATGCCTACGTATTTTTCCTTTGGAGTTGAAACGCGTTTTACGGTCTTCTTCGCCGGAGTTTTGGCGGTTGGAGTGGAATACATGGAGACGGAAGGACCTTCCCCACTGTCGAATATTGCCTTTGCGCCTTTCGGTCCCTGCGCGAAGGCGGGAAGCGATAGAATCAATGCAAGAGCGCAGCTTCCCAGGTTTGTGGCTAAATGTCTTTTTCTCATGTCACGGCCTCCTTTGTTTATTGTCGGCGAAAATTACCTGGTGATAATTGTGGCCTGTCGCCTGCTTTTGCGCGGCCCAGGGTTCCCCTGGTCACGGCATACGGGATACTTTCCTTTCACCTTTTCTTATCGGACAACGCGACTGTAACTTTAGGTTGATTTATGAATACTATATATGCTTGACCAGCATTGATAGTTTGATACCGCCGCGATAAATCGTTTGATCAGCGTCGGGCGCACACCTCCGGAATCTGATTCGCTATCATACTTGAATGGACGAAAAATACAACCGCCGGATTTTTTACGGAGAAATCGGCTGCAACGTATATTTCTTCTTTACAACCTGGAATTCTCCTTTATGTTATTTGAAGCAATATCATATAGATATATATTTTTTAATATTCTGTGTTCCCGCCCTTTCCGGGCTGACAAGACGGATTCCGCGTTTACCACTGATTTAGTTATGCTGATAACTTCTCAAGATGCCCGTTCCCTTGGCCGATGAAGACACATGTGCCTTTGGGATTGCGGTGATAAGGAGGGAGATGTGAATAGCACAGTCGCGCCAACTGAAGGATTCCGGGCCGGGCGTGGAATCCGGAGAACCATTGTTCTTTCATCATTGGCGGTTTTCTCCGCTTACTGTTTCGGGTGCCGTCCCGGCGCCCCTCCGGCGCCCAAGGCGCCTGTATTCGAGGCGGCTGAAGCAATTCAGAGGGATATGCCGGTTGTCGTTGAGTGGGTCGCCGCCATTGACGGTTCGGTAAATGCCGTGATCCGTCCCCAAGTCAGCGGCTACCTCATAAAGCAGCTCTATAAGGAAGGAGACTTGGTGAGGAAAGGGCAGGTCCTGTTTCAGATAGACCCGCGTCTTTTTCAGGCCGCCCTGGATCAGGCTCAGGCCCAGTTGGCGCAACAGAATGCGCGCTGGACCACGGCCAGGGCCAACCTTGCCCGCATTAAGCCGCTCGCGGCCCAGAACGCCGTCAGCCAGAAAGACCTGGACGACGCCACCGGTCAGGAGCAGGACGCCCACGCCGCGGTCCTGTCCGCCCGCGCCGCGGTGGACAGGGCCAGGCTTGACCTGGGTTTTACCAGGGTTACCTCTCTCATCGATGGCGTGGCGGGCATTGCCAAGGCCCAGATTGGCGACCTAGTTTCACCTAATCAGCCCAATGAGCTTACCACCGTTTCAACCCTTGATCCCATAAAGGTCTATGTTCCCGTCAGCGAACAGCAGTACCTCAAGACAACGGAAGGCGGTACGAACAGCGGGGCGGCGACCCTGGAGCTGATCCTCGCCGACGGTAGCGTCTATCCTCATAAGGGAAGATTCACCTTCGCCGACCGGCAGGTTGACCCGGCAACCGGGACCATCAAGGTTGCCTCCCTTTTTTCCAACCCGAGAAATATTCTTCGACCCGGGCAGTTCGCCCGTGTCAGGGCAACGATTGCAACCCTTAAAGGGGCTCTCCTTGTGCCGCAGCGCGCGGTGAGCGAACTCCAGGGGACATACCTTCTGGCGGTGGTCGGCGCTGACGGCAAGGTGGACATGCGCCCGGTACAGGTCGGGGAGCGGTTCGAATCAATGTGGGTAATCGAAAAGGGCCTGAAACCGGGTGAAAAGGTGATAGTGGAAGGCCTGCAGAAGGTCAAACAGGGCATGACCGTTATGACGAAGCCTTTCGCGCCCCAGGCCGGGACCGGGTCCTCCGGCAATCCGGCGCCGCCGGGCCCGGCCGCGCCTTCCGGCAAGAGGTAGCCCGCCATGTCAAGGTTCTTTATCAATCGACCCATCGTGGCCATCGTCATCTCCATCTTCATGGTGATCATCGGCCTTGTGTCCCTTTCCGGTCTGCCTATTTCGCAGTTTCCTGACATCGTACCGCCGGAGATCAAGGTGAATGCCACTTATACCGGCGCGGACGCCCTGACCCTGGAACAGTCCGTCGCCACGCCCATCGAGCAGCAGATGTCGGGCGTGGACAACATGAACTACATGTACTCCGTCAACGCCAATAACGGCCAGATGGCGCTGACGGTCAATTTCGACCTGAAGACCGACAGCAATACCGACCAGTTGCTGGCCCAGATGCGCTCGGGACAGGCGGAGTCGCAGCTGCCGGCGGACGTGCGCAACTACGGGATCACGGTGCAGAAGTCCACTGCCTCCCCGCTGCTCCTCATCTCCCTCTACTCCCCTAAAGGCACATACGACAACATCTTCCTGTCCAATTACGCCTATATCAACATCAATGATCAGATGACGCGTGTCCCCGGTATCGCCAGTGTCACCGTCTTCGGCGCTGGACAGTACTCCATGCGCATCTGGGTGAAACCGGACCAGCTTGCCAAGCTGAACATCACCATTCCCGAGATCCTGAATGCAATCAATACCCAGAATACGGTGAATCCGGCCGGACAGGTGGGCGCGGAACCGGCGCCCAGGGGCCAGGAGTTTACCTATGCGGTGCGCGCCCAGGGACGTCTCCAGACAGAGGAGGAGTTCGGCGCCATCGTGCTGCGCGCCAACCAGGACGGATCCATCGTCCGGGTCCGGGATGTGGCCAGGATTGAGCTGGGGGCCCAGACCTACAACCTCAACTCGCGCCTGAACGGCAAGCCGAGCGCGACCATCGCCCTCTACCAGATGCCCGGCTCCAATTCCCTGCAGGCGGCCGACAGCGCCAAGAAGCTCATGGCCGAGCTGAAGAAGAGCTTCCCGGCCGACCTGGACTACGTCATCGCCCTGGATACCACCCTGGCTGTTACCGAGGGTATGCGTGAGATAGTTGTTACCCTGCTGGAGGCGCTCCTGCTGGTGATGATCGTGGTGTTCATCTTCCTCCAGGGGTGGCGGGCCACCCTCATCCCACTCCTGGCAGTGCCGGTGTCGCTGGTGGGTACCTTTGCCTTTTTCCCCCTGTTCGGTTTCTCCATCAACACGCTGTCCCTATTCGGTCTGGTGCTGGCCATCGGTCTGGTGGTTGACGACGCCATCGTCGTGGTGGAGGCGGTGGAGCATCACATCGAAAAGGGGCTTTCGCCCCGTGAAGCGACCCTGAAGGCCATGGAGGAGGTGTCCGGGCCGGTGGTCGCCATCGCCATAGTACTGGCGGCGGTCTTCATTCCCACCGCCTTTATCCCCGGAATCACCGGCAAGCTCTATCAGCAGTTCGCCGTGACCATCTCCATCTCGGTAATCATCTCCGCCTTCAATGCCCTTACCCTCAGTCCCGCCCTGGCGGCCCTGATCCTCAAGCCGAAGAAGCTGGGAAGCGGTCCCTTGCGGAGATTCTATGACTGGTTCAACCGGGTGTTCGGCAGGGCCACCGACAGGTATAGCGGCATCTGCGGCATGGCCATCCGCAGGAGCGTCATCAGTCTCCTTCTCCTGGCCGGCGTGGCCCTGCTGGCCGGAGGGGTCGGCAAGGTCATCCCCACCGGCTTCCTCCCGGAAGAAGACAACGGCTATATCTTCGCCGGTCTCCAGCTTCCGGACGCCGCATCGCTGCAGCGCACCGACGAAATCTGCAAGCAGGCCGAGGAGATGATCCGGAACACGCCCGGTGTCAAATACTGCACGTCGGTGGTGGGATACAGCCTCCTGAGCCAGGTGCAGAATACCTACAGCGCCTTTTTCTTCATCACCCTTGATGAGTGGTCGGAACGTAAGACGCGCGCGGAGAGCTACCAGGCCCTGAAATTCATTCTCAGCAAAAAGCTCGCCTCCATTCCCGGCGCCGTTGGTTTTGCCTTCCCTCCTCCCGCGATTCCCGGTGTCGGGACGTCGGGCGGGGTCACCTTTATCCTGGAGGACCGCGCCGGCAAGGACGTGGCATTCCTGTCCGAAAACCTGGGCAAGTTCATGGAGGCGGCGAAAAAGCGTCCGGAACTGGCCGGCGTCAATACCATGTTCCGTCCCACAGTGCCTCAGATCTACGTGGACGTGGATCGGGACAAGGCTCTGAAACAGGGGGTCAACCTCTCCGATGTCTACAAGACTCTCCAGTGTTTCATGGGGAGCGGATTCGTCAACTACTTCAATCGTTTCGGACGTCAGTGGCAGATATTCGTCGAGGCGGAAGGGGAATACCGCACCGACGTGGACAAGGTGGGGCAATTCTATGTGCGCAACAACCAGGGCGACATGGTCCCCCTTTCCGCCCTTGTGTCGTCCCGCAATATCAGCGGACCTGAATTCACCATGCGCTACAACATGTTCCGCGCGGCCCAGATCAATGCTTCGGCGGCCCAGGGATACAGCACGGCCCAGGCCATGAAGGCCCTTGAAGAGGTCTTCCGGGAGACCATGCCGCGCGAGATGGGGTACGACTATCTGGGGATGAGCTATCAGGAGAAGAAGGCTCAGGAAGGGTTGTCGGTAACCGTGATCTTCGCCTTTTCGCTCCTGTGCGTCTTTCTCATCCTGGCTGCCCAGTATGAGAGCTGGGCGCTCCCCTTCAGTGTTCTGCTCGGCACCCCAATCGCCGTCTTCGGCGCGCTGCTCTTCCTCTGGATGCGGGGGATGGAGAACAATCTCTATGCCCAGATCGGCCTGGTGATGCTCATCGGCCTGGCGGCGAAGAACGCCATCCTTATCGTCGAGTTTGCCAAGATGGAGCATGAGAAAGGTAAGCCGCTGGTGGACGCGGCCCTGGAGGGGGCGCGGCTCCGCCTTCGTCCGATACTGATGACCTCTTTCGCCTTTATCCTGGGATGCGTGCCCCTGGCCATCGCCAGCGGGGCGGGCGCCGTTTCACGTCGGGTAATGGGAACCGCGGTTATCGGAGGAATGACCGCGGCCACCGCCATTGCCATCTTCCTCATACCGGTGACCTTCTGTGTCGTTGAGCGGCTGGTGGGCCGAGCCGCCCAAAAAGGCGGGACCGGAACGGGAGACGTCGCTGAAACCAATGAAGATTCCGACAAGGGGGGTGGCGCCGATGCGTAACGGAATAATGCTGATGACCCTCGCTCTGTTCCTGGCCGGTTGCATGGTGGGTCCCGACTACCGCCGGCCGCCGGTGGAAACTCCCCTGTCCTGGCGTTTCGGCGACAAGGATGTCAAGGCCGTGGCGGATACCCCGTGGTGGGAGCAGTTCAGGGACCCTGTCCTGAATGATCTGATTACCTCCGGGCTTGAGGGAAACAAGGATGTGAAGATTGCCGCCGCGCGGATTGAACAATATATGGGCCAGTATGTCACGACCCGCTCTGCCATGTTCCCCCAGGTCAGCGCCGGCGCCAGCGTGGGCAAGGAGCGCGCAACGGAACGGGGACCTTCTCCCGTTTCCTCCGCGGTGAAGAATCCGGCGGAGATTTATCAGGCCCAGTTTTCCGCCAGTTGGGAGATAGACCTGTGGGGCAAGCTGCGCCGGGCCTCCGAAGCGGCCCGCGCCGACATTCTCGCATCCGAAGAGAGCCGCGCGGGGGTTGTCATGGCCCTTGTCTCATCCATTGCCGCGGGATATATCAACCTTCGCGATCTGGACCGGCAACTGGAGATTGCCGAAACCACGGCCAGATCAAGGGAGGAGTCCTACAAGCTGTTCCAGGTGCGCTTCAAGGGCGGCATCGTATCGGAACTGGAGTTGAACCAGATCAAGTCCCAGTACGAGGAGGCACTTGCCTCCATTCCGGGTTTCAGGAACAGCATTGCCCAGCAGGAGAATGCGCTCAGCGTCCTTCTCGGCCGCAATCCCGGTTCCATCCCGAGGGGGAAGGCCATCGATGAGCTCGCCCTGCCGGTTGTCCCTGAGGGCCTCCCTTCGGACCTGCTGGAACGGAGGCCGGACATCCGCCAGGCGGAACAGGCGCTGATCTCCGCCAACGCGCGCATCGGCGCGGCCAAGGCGCAATATTTCCCAAGCATCTCCCTGACCGGCATGTTCGGCTGGTCAAGCGCCAGGCTGTCGCAACTGTTTACAGGGCCGGCCGAGACATGGAACTGGATCGCGCCCATTGCCGCCCCTGTTTTTACCGCTGGCGCCATCTCTGGCCAGGTGAAATCCGCCGAGGCCTACCAGAAAGAGGCTGTGCTCAGCTACCAGCGTACGATCCAGAACGCCTTCCGGGATGTGGAAAATTCCCTGGTGGACCGAAAACAGACCATTGAGGAGCTGGAGACCAGGACCAGGCAGGTGGAGTCCCTGTCCAACTACGCGCGTATCGCCAGGTTGCGCTATGAAAATGGATACACCAGTTATCTGGAGGTCCTTGACGCGGAACGAAGCCTCTTTTCCTCGCAGCTTTCCCATGTCCGGACCAGGGGCAATCTTCTACTGGCAATGGTAAACCTGTACAAGGCCATGGGCGGAGGGTGGGTGGACATCGCCGAAAAGAAGACTGCGCCGGACGCCCGGGGAGAATAGGTGGATGGCGGGAATTGAGGCGCATATCCAGCTGGGTGCTGATGGGCGAATTTCCCCATGATCGATGGCGCTTATGGAAGGGTTTTGATGGAGCAGGCAAAGGTTCATGTGGAAAAGGGAGATGACGGGGCGTTCAGGATAATACTCTCCGGTGAATGGCGGCTGGACAGGTCCCTCCCTTCCTCGGACGCCGTCCTGGGAGAACTGGCCCTGGCGGGACCGGAGGCCAGGGTGACCTTCGACGCGGAGTCTGTATCCGGCTGGGACAGTGGGCTTCTCACCTTTCTATTGAAGGTTCACAGGCATTGTCTTGCTGAGGGTATCCATGTTTCCGTCGATGGGCTGCCGGATGGCGCAGGGAGGCTTCTTTCCCTGGCGACCGCCGTGCCGGCGCGAGCCGGCGCACGCCGGGATGCTTCCCCGACCCCCTTCCTGGCGCGCATGGGCGACCTGGCCTTGGGACTCGGGCGGTCGATTCAGGAAACCCTGTCCTTTATCGGGGAGATATTTGTCTCCTTTCTCCGGATGTGCGCGGGCAAGGCGTCCTTCCGCCGCTCCGATCTGATGAGCATCATCCAGGAATGCAGCAGCGAGGCCCTCCCCATCGTATCCCTCATCAGTTTCCTCGTGGGACTCATCCTTGCGTTCGTCGGCGCCATACAGCTCAAGCTGTTCGGAGCACAGATCTACGTGGCCGATCTGGTGGGGATAGCGATGATGAGGGCCATGGGCGCCATCATGACCGGTATTATCATGGCCGGGCGCACTGGCGCTTCATTCGCCGCCCACCTGGGGACGATGCAGGTGAACGAGGAGATAGACGCCTTGCGCACCACGGGCATATCACCCGTTGACTATCTCGTCCTTCCCCGCATGTTCGTGCTTTCCGCCATGATGCCGTTGCTGACCCTGTACGCGGACCTGATGGGAATACTGGGCGGGATGTTCGTTGCTGTAACGGCCCTTGATATGAATTTCAAGGAATACTATGTGGAGACTACAAAGGCGGTAGGTCTCACCAATCTGTGGATCGGGCTCTTTTCCAGCCTGGTCTTCGGGGTGCTGGTGGCCCTCTCCGGTTGCCTGCGGGGTATGCAGTGCGGGCGGAGCGCGTCGGCAGTGGGCGATGCCACCCGTTCGGCCGTGGTTACGGGCATCGTGAGCATCGTTGTTGCTACGGCGGTGATAACCGTGCTTTGCGATGCCCTGGGGATATGAACATGAACAATCCTGAACCTCACATCATTGTCAGTGACCTGACCATGGCGTACGGCGCCTTCGTGCTCCAGAGAGACCTCTCCTTCACCGTCAACCGCGGCGACGTGTTTATCGTAATGGGGGGGAGCGGGTGCGGCAAAAGCACCCTCATGCGCCACATGGTGGGTCTCAAGGCGCCTGCGCGCGGCTCTGTCCTGTTCGATGGGGTGAGCTTCTGGGAGGCCGAGGCGGAAGACCGCGAGCGGATGATGCGCCGTATGGGCATCATGTATCAGAGCGGCGCCCTGTGGAGTTCCATGACCCTCGCGGAAAATGTATCCGTGCCCCTGGAGATGTATACGAAGCTTGCTCCGCGGGCGATCCGGGAGGTGGCGTCATTGAAGCTGTCCCTGGTGGGATTGTCCGGATTCGAGGATTATTACCCTTCGGAGATCAGCGGAGGCATGCGGAAACGGGCCGGCATCGCCCGGGCCATGGCCCTGGATCCGGAGGTTCTTTTTTTCGACGAACCGTCCGCCGGGCTCGACCCGGTAAGCGCCAGGCTTCTGGACGATCTGCTGCTGGAGTTGCGCGACAGCCTCGGTGCCACCATAGTGGTGGTAACCCACGAACTGGCGAGTATTTTCAACATCGGCGCCAATTCGGTCTTCCTTGACGCGGAAACCAGGACCATGATTGCCGGCGGAAATCCGAAGAGGCTCCTGGCCGAGTGCGGACACCCGACCGTCAGGAGTTTTCTGACGCGGGGAGAGGATCGGCTGGAGACCGAGCCGGGAAAAGAATATCCCCCCTGTTTCCTTTCGTAGGAGTAAAGACGGGGAAGGCTACAGTACCCTGGAAGGAGATTTTGGATGGCAAAACCTGTAAACAGGACCATGATAGGCGCTTTTCTCGTGGGCGCGGTTGTTCTCGCGGTGGCGGGGGTGCTCATATTCGGCGCCGGCCGGATCCTGGGGGATAAAAGATACATAATCATGTATTACGAAGGATCGGTAAAGGGACTGACCATTGGCTCGCCCCTTGTCTTCCGGGGTGTCAAGATAGGATCTGTAACCAAGATATCCCTCGTTTTCCAGCGTGACGACCTCTCCTTTGTAATACCTGTTGTCGCCGAGATAGACCTGGACAAGATAGAGGCGGTGGGAAAGGGGAGGGACCATGAAGACTATCTTCGGGACCTGATTGCGAAAGGCGCCAAGGCGCAGCTCCAGGTGAACAACTTTGTCACCGGACAACTCATGGTAGGGCTGGATTACTTTCCGGAGCAGCCGGCGGTCTTCAGGGGAAAGGACAATGGCGATTACACGGAGGTGCCAACGGTTCCGTCCAGTATGGATGAGATATCAAAGACACTCTCAAATCTGCCCATAAGGGATATGGTAAAGAAGGTCACGGATATCTTTTCCGGTCTCGACAAGCTTCTGAATTCGCCCGAGGCCGGTGAAAGCCTTTCTCTCCTGAAGCAGGATCTGCATGAGGCGCGTACCATGCTGAGGACCATCAATTCCCGGCTCGGACCCATAGTTACCAATGTGAGGGAAACAACGGACAACCTGAAGTCTTTTTCCGCCAGGGCAGATAAGGCCCTGACAGGTGATAACGGGATTCCCTGCCAAGTGGGGCAGACCCTTGACTCGGCCCGCAAGACCATGCAGCAGGCGGAAAAGACCCTGGCCTCCATTGACGCCAAGACCTCCGAGGATTCCGCTCTCATGAACGACGTCTCCAGGACTCTGGAGGAACTTTCCCGTGCGGCTCGAAGCGTGCGGATTCTGGGTGAGTATCTTGAGCAGCATCCGGATGCCGCTATCTGGGGGAAAAAGAATCAGTGAGGAGACTGTGATGACAGGCTATAAAAAGATATGGATTGTGGCTTTGGTTGCCTCCTGCGCGTCCATCCTGCCCGGCGGTTGCGCAACTACCCCGAATTCCCGCTTCTATACGATTTCACCCGTTGCAAAGACAGCCCCGGCCGCTGTCGCGAAACCGTTGGCCGGCGCCCTTGTGCTGGGCATCGGTCCGGTAGCCATCCCGGACTACCTGGATCGGCCGCAAATAGTAGTCCGTTCCGCCCGAAACGAACTGGTACTGAACGAGTTCAGCCGATGGGCCGGTTCACTTCAAAACGATACCGCCCGTGTCCTGCGTGAAAACCTCGAGGCCATGCTTGCGGGAGACGGGATTTTCGTGACATCGTGGCGCCGGGGAATCCCCGATGCTTATCGGGTTGCCGTTGATATCAGCAGGTTCGAGTCGACCGATTACGGGGTAGTGACGCTGAAGGCCCAGTGGGTAATCTTCGGAGGTGAGGGCTCAAAGATGCTCATGGTAAGAGACTCCTCCATAAGGGAAGAGTTTTTCGGGGGCGGAATAGAATCGGTTGTGACGGCAATGGGCAAGGCCCTGGAGGCATTAGGCCTCGAGATCGCGCAGGGGGTTCGCGATGTCAGGTCAAGGGTGACCGGTAATGGAGCCGAGAAACCTGAGCAGGGCTAGTGTCTTTGGACTGGGCAATACATGGGGAGCATGGGCCTGACGGGAGAATAGTAAAGGCATGACTGCGCCGGGATAAGCCGGCAAGCGAGGGAGCAGTCCTGATTGCATAAAAAAAGCCCCGGTTTCGGCCGGGGCTTTTTCAGTGAACAGGTCCTGAAAACTTATATTCTGGTCACGTTTGCCGCCTGGAGGCCTTTGGGGCCATTGACGACATCGAAAGTTACTTCGTCACCTTCAGCAAGGGATTTAAAACCGTTGCCGGTGATGGCGGAGAAATGAACGAACACATCACCACCGTTTTCCTGCTCGAGAAAACCAAAACCCTTGCTGTCATTGAACCATTTTACCGTACCTTTTGCCATGTACTTACTTTCTCCTATACCTGCTTGTTAAAATGTGTCCGGGAAAAGCCCTGGACTTGAGACACCCTACCAGTTTTGGCGGGAGTATGTCAACTAATTAAATATGCATCCTTTCAGAAAAATCTCACGCCGGAGGCCTGGATAACAGAGGCGGCGGATTGTCGAAAATCGCTGAATGCAAAAGCACCATAACACGGAAACCAGTATTTGTATGTAAAAGTTGTTGTTACATTCTGATTGGCGGGTCAGCGGAGAGGATGTCACCGCTTCTGCCGCACCTGTAGAGGGTTCCGGAAGGGTCCTCGCCTTCCTTTATGTCCGCCCCGTCGTCACCTCGAGAATCGTGGTCTTCACGCCCTGAGCCGGCAGAAATCTATGCTCCAGTGATGTGTCGAAGTAGATGCTGTCCCCCTCTTCCAGGGTTATGCGGTTTCCGTTCAGCAGGATGAAAAAGGAGCCGCTCAGGACATGGATAAAGGATTCTCCTTCGCTGCTGTAGGTGGCGTCGTCCTGAACCTCGTCCGAGACGGTTATGATGAAGGGAACCATTTTTTTGCTTTTCATCCCCGATGAAAGGGTCTCGAAAAAGTATCCATGGCTTGAACCGCCCCTGGATACTACGTGTGAAATTACCGGCCTGTCATCCCTTCTTATGATCTCGTACTTCTTTTCCTCATCTTTTTCCACGAAGAGGGAACTCATCTTCACCTTGAAGAAGCGGGCAAGTTTGGAGAGGGTGGCGATAGGTGGGGAGATATGGTTGTTTTCTATCTGGGAAAGAAGCGCAATGGAAAATCCTATCTCCCTGGCAACCACCTGAAGTGTCAGATTCCGGGCGAGGCGCAATTCTCTTAGTTTTGAGCCGATGTCATATTCGTGCATTATGAATCCTCGATAAAGCTGTCCGGTTTGTCCCGGTCGTCGGTCAGCATGAAGTTGCAGGTGGAATCACACGTAAGTTCAACGACATCGCCCTTGTAAAGTCGCTTTAGTGAGTGGATAAGGTTCATGCCTGTCTCCTTTTGCCGCATGGATTTCTCCTGGACGGGGTTCGATCCAAAAGGAGCTTCACGCCTCATCCGGCGACTGTTTTTCCAGGATTATGGAAAAAGTCGGCCGGATTTGACAGGGTCGGGTTTTTTTTCTTTCGAATTTGTCGTCTCTGTAGAATACAGACCACGATGGAGCAGAAGAGAATCCCGGCTGACGCAAGCCTGATGGGGAAATGGGGGAAATCTGGACAGATTCTTGATATTACTGCATTCAGTGGCTGTTGATGCGGGTATCCGGGGAGCGCGTTTTGTAGATTTCCACCAGTTCAAACGGTTTCGTTATATATCAGAATCTATTGCGAAGCGCAACCGGAAATTGGACTGTCCCGCCATGCAAATCCTTAAATCAGCTTCTTTGAGGATTGTATATTCTCCCACCCCTTTTTCTGTATTCTTTCAGAACCGATGCCGCTTCATCGCGAAGAACATCCCTCAGAACCTCAATGCCCCTGTTTTCCAAAGCTTCTTTCCATGTAAGGGGCTTCTCACCCTCATCGAAGCCTATATCCTCAGCGTCTTTTCTTCTGGCGCCGCACACAAGCCTCTTTATGCCTGACCAGGTAACGGCGCCGAAGCACATGACGCAAGGCTCGGTGCTCGTGACCAGTTCAAAGGGTGGAAGCCCGGACGCGCTCAGGTCGTGAGTACCGGTCTTTATCTGGGCGCGGATAATGGCGACTATCTCCGCGTGAAGCATGGAGCACTTGCCGTCCAGGACCAGGTTGACGCCGCATGAAAGAAGGGTTCCATCGTCACTGTTGAATACAGCCGCGCCGAAGGGACCACCGGCGCCGACGGCGATATTCTTCCGGGAAAGCCCGATGACAAAATCCATGCGTTTTTCCACGTCGGGAAAGGCCTGCTTTGATCTCCTTTCCAATGCCACAAGCCAGTCAGGGGAACGAAGTGAAATCAATGAACGCGTCAATGGGACTCCTCCTGTTTCCGGTTGCCGAAACATCTAAGGAACTGTAAATTAATAGCATGGTCAATATTGCGTTCAGATTCAGTTCAGATTTGGCTGAACGGATTGAACCAAAACGCAGACGTAGCAGGGCTACGTTGAGGATTTGGTGATTGATGTTCGGTCAAAGATGACCTGAAGATGAGATGCAAGATGCCCATGTTATTTGTTTACAGTTCCTAAGGTTCTCCCTCGGAAGAGATGTCCGGGAAATATACCTTGATAATCTCACGTTCAAGTGTCACGACGTCGAAAAAGTCATCCCCGAAGTGGTTTCATCCGGCCTGCGACCTTATGAAGTCATGGATGCCCGGCAAAATCACTCGGGCATGAAGAATCGAGTTTACGAAGGAATCAAGCCCGGGAGGGTCTTGTTCGGTCCTGTCCCCCTGTCGGGCGGGTCATACGTCCAGGACAACGGTGGCATTCCAGCCGCCGGCGTCTTGCCGGATGGCGAACCGGTGCATGGTAACTGCCTTCACGTCCGTGAGGAGCCTGTTTCCCTGGGAGTCGAGGGTTGCGCATCGTGCGCGGGCCGCAAGCTGCATCGGGGATGTTTCCCGGCCGATGGTTACGGAGATATCCAGAGGCAGAAGCCTCCTGACGTCCTTCAGATAGATGATTTCCTGTAGAAAGTCGAACAGGAGCATCTCCAGGTCATCTTCCACGAGTTCAAAACGTATCTCCTCGCCATCCCTTGATTCCCGGGGATTTTCCAGCATTACTCCGATGGTCGCCTTGGCCGCCGAGAGAAACATCTCTTCGACGGTTCTTCCCGTCGCTTCAAAGGCCACATCGGCGCATGCAAAGTCTTCCAGGTAACGAAAAGACATGGTCATTTCCTATCCCTTGATATTGCCGATGGGGACGAGGCGGAGAACCCTCTTGCTGAGGCCCGCCAGTTCCGTAGCTTCCACCACCTCGTCCACATTCTTGTAAGCGGGCCCGGCTTCTTCCGCAAGGGCGCCCGGGGAGGCGGTCCTCACGTAAATGCCCAGTTCTTCCATTTCCCGCTGAATCTTCCTGCCGCGGAATAGCTTCTTTGCCTGGCTTCGGCTCATGGCTCGTCCGCTGCCGTGGGCGGTGGTGAAAAAGGTCTCTTTTCCTCCAGGCAGTCCCGCCAGGAGATAGGAGCCCGTCTCCATGCTGCCGCCGATGATCACGGGTTGTCCGGTTTCCCGGTAACACTTGGGAAGACCTTCCATCCCCGGACCCAGCGCCCTTGTCGTTCCCTTGCGGTGGACCAGGATTTCCTTCTTCCCGCCTTTAAACATATGCCGCTCCAGTTTGGCCGTGTTGTGGGCCACGTCGTATACCATGTTCATTCCCAGTTCCTCTGGGGAGCGGTGAAAAACCGAAGAAAATACCTCGCGGATGCGGTGCAGGATTACCTGCCGGTTGGCAAAGGCCATGTTTACCGCGCATTTCATGGCGGAGAAGTAGGCCTGCCCTTCAGGGGAGCGGAACGGCGCGCAGGACAGTTCACGGTCTTTTACGCGGATGCCGTATTTCTTCTCGCACACGCCGACAAAGAGCCTCAGGTAATCGGTGGCCACTTGGTGACCGAAGCCGCGGCTGCCGCAGTGGAACATGATCGCCACCTGGTCCGGCATGGTAAAGCCGAAGGCCTCAGCCTTTTCTTCGTCATGGATGTTTCCGGGCCTGGCAACCTGGATTTCCAGGTAGTGGTTGCCCGAACCCAGGGTGCCGATCTGGTCGAATCCCCTTTCCACCGCCTTCTCGCTGACGGTGGATGCGTCCGCGCCGGAAAAACAACCACCCTCTTCAGTCATTTCAAGGTCTTGCGGCCAGGCATAGCCGTTTCGCAGGCACCAGCGGGCGCCCATTTCCGCCACGAGACGGAAATCGTCCTTGGTCAGCTTTACGAAGCCTGCGCTTCCCACTCCTGAAGGCACTCGTGTGAAAAGGGCGTCGATGAGCCGGGGAAGCAACGGCTTCACTTCTTCAAAGGTGAGGGAGGTGAGGACAAGCCTCATACCGCAGTTGATGTCGAAACCGATTCCTCCCGGGGAAATGACCCCGGCTTCCGGGTCCATGGCCGCCATCCCGCCGATGGGAAAACCGTATCCCCAGTGTCCGTCGGGCATGCAGAAGGCATAATTGAGGATTCCCGGCAGGCAGGCAACATTGGTGACCTGCTGGAAAACACCTTCATCCATGCGGCTCAGGAGGCTTTCCGTGCCATATATCCGCGCCGGAACCAGCATTCCCTGTTTGAATGTTGCTGGAAGCTCCCAGACAGTGGGAGATATCTTTCGCAGTGACGAAGGGAGTGTCATGGGTGCACCTCCGGTAGTGATTTTCGCTCATGTGAAAATTATACACCATGGAATGAGAGGCGCGTCTCGCCATCGGCTGGAGAGAAGGGTTCGATGCCGCGGGATATCCTTCGTGGAATTGGGTGAGTTGAAAAAAGGCCCGTTGTTTCATGCCGTAAGGCCCATGAAACAGCGGGCAATGATGTTCAGGGTTTGCTGGCTATCGTGGGGAAGCTTCAATTAATATTGAATTCACGTTTCTTGCGGGCGATCAGTTCGCCGAAAGCGTCATCCAGGTATGCGGTCCCGCTCCTTACCTCCGGTGGTACCCGTTGTTCATAGAGTTTGCGGGCTTCACGGATCTCATGGGCCATTACCTCCTCGAAGGTATTGGTCCTGATGCTTTCATCAACCGCTGCCTGGTTGTAGAGAACTATATCCGATACAATGAGGCGAGCCAGCCGTTTTGCCTTTGCTTGCGCGGTTGATTCCGTTGATCGGGGCGTTTCAGGTGCCGGCGTTATCGGCGGCGTTTTAACAACAGGCGCGCTCGTGAAGGGTTCGGGCTTTTCCCGGGATGTTTCAACGAGAAGATCTTTTTTGGGAGGGAGCAGACTCCTTTCGGGTTGAGTCGGTTCCTGTTGCCGCAGGGCGGAAATTCTTTCTGAAAGCTCCTCGAAGCGGCTTTTCTGCAGGGCGGCGTTTTCCGCCAGCTTCTTGCCGGTTTTTTCAACGAAGGAGTTCAGGACCGAGCGGAGATCCTCCCTGAGCTGGGTGATCTTCAGGTCCTTTTCTTCTCCTGATTTCCTGATTTCATCCAGGCAGGAGGCCTCTATGGCAGTGAGCTTGATTTCCATGTCGGAAAGGCGAATTTCCGTCTCCTCAAGACACTTTGCGACGGTTCCCTGCTGAAGGCGGATGTATGCGAAGAGAATCACTCCAATGACGGCCGTAAGAATATAGGGAAGATACGTTAACACGACAGATTTCTCCTTATCTTGTGATTTGACGGAGCGGTAGTGCTTCAGCCGCGCCGGGAGCGGCATGTATCGGTCAGTACATAAACTCCCTCAGCCATGCTTCGAATATCGCAACTTTGTGGGCCCCGTGCTTCATAAGGCCAGCCCTTATCTCGTCCGGGCTCTTTTCCTTCCTTACCCCGCCGGGCTTTTTGGAATAGAAAAGATCCGCGAAGCAGATGATCTTCTCTTCAATGGATATGGGCGTCATGTCCCGTTTGGGAAGGGGAAGACGCTGCTGGACAATATCCTTGACGCCAATGCCCACACCGATGTGGCGCTCGCAGACCAAGGCATGGAAAGGAAATCCTTCCGACTCCAGTATCTCTCTTCCCAGAATGCCGTGGCAGATGTAGGGCATGGCGCCTTTGCAACCCAGGCGAGGCGAACTGGTCCTGGAAACACCGATGTCATGGAGAAGGGCCGCCTCTTCCAGAAAACCGAGATCGATTCCGGGATCAGGCAGGCCGCGAGCTATGGCAAGTGCTTTCACTGCTACCATGGAGCTGTGCTCCAGAACGACTTCTAAGCCGCTGCGGTTTTCCTCGTAATACTTTTCCAGAAGAGATATCGGGTTCAAGGTTTTCCCATTCCTTTACATTGTAGGCGTATTATTATACCGGGCAAACGCCCGTGTCAATCTTGCATTGAGACGGTGGCGGCGCTATGAGTGAAGGGAGGTGGTGAAATCTCCCCGATATATGGATGACCGGCGGCGCGAAAGGCTTGCAAAGCCGGTGGATGTCGGGATACATTGAACTTTGAGATACAGCTTGGCCAAGATGGGAGGTAATCAGTGGAATTGAGGGAATCCGACATAAAGGTGGAGTTTTTCCGTGGATCCGGTCCCGGTGGCCAGCATCGGAATGTTACGGATTCGGCGGTACGCATTCGTCATCTTCCCACCGGGATCGTCGTCCAGGCAAGCGAGCGCCGTTCACAGGCACAGAACCGCGAACTGGCCATGGAAAGGCTTCGGATTGCCCTCGCCAAACGTGAGATGGTGGTGAGGAAGAGGATTTCCACCTCGGTTCCCAAACGGGAGCGGGAATCCAGAATCATTAACAAACGGATGGAGTCCCTCAAAAGGAAACGCCGTTCCGTAAAACTGGACAATTAGCTTTCTGCGTGACCCTCTACCCTTTTCTTGACCTGTAGCGGGAGTATGGTCTATTCTTACGGCATTTACGCAGATCAGGAACCAGAATGAAGAGACCCTCATGGGACGAGTATTTCATGGAGATCACCCGTATCGTGGCCAGACGATCCACCTGTCTGCGCAGGTCGGTGGGAGCGGTACTGGTGAAGGACAGGAATATCCTTGCCACGGGATATAACGGCGCGCCTTCAGGCGTTGCCCATTGTCTGGAAACGGGGTGCCTGCGGGAGCGGATGGGGGTTCAGTCCGGGGAACGGCACGAGTTGTGCCGAGGGCTGCATGCCGAACAGAACGCCATCATCCAGGCGGCCAAACACGGCACGAGCATCAATGGCGCCACCCTTTACTGCACGACCATGCCTTGCATCATCTGTTCGAAGGTACTTATCAATGCCGGGATACTGCGAATCGTGTTTTCGGAGGGGTACCCTGACAGTCTTGCCGGGGAAATGATTGAGGAGGCCGGTATCGAGACCGTGAGATTCGACGGTCCCTGTAACGTAAAAGGAGACGGTTCATGAGGTGTCCTTTCTGTCTTCACCCCAGCAGCAAGGTTGTTGACTCGAGGCCGGACAAGGACGGCACGGCCATCCGCCGCCGCCGCGAATGCGAGATTTGCGGAAAGCGCTTTACCTCCCACGAACGGATTGAATATATCCTGCCCATGGTTCTGAAAAAGGACGGCCGCAGGGAACCTTTTGACCGCTTGAAGCTCATTGCGGGCATAAAAAAGGCCTGTGAAAAGCGTCCAGTTTCCGTGGAATCCATTGAAAACATGGTGGATCGGCTGGAAGGAAAGCTCCAGGAGGGCGGAGAGCGGGAGGTTCCCGCAAGCACGATTGGCGAATGGGTGATGGCTGAGTTGCATGAGATGGATGAGGTTGCTTATGTGCGGTTTGCGTCGGTCTATCGTTCATTCCGTGACATCAATGAGTTCATGTCGGAGCTTCAGGATATCCTGAAGGGCTCGCGCCGTTGATTTCCTTTCCGGCCGTTTATTTTCCCAACCCCTGGTTTCGGTGTTTTACATGACAATACTTGCCGTTTTTTTCCTTCTCGTTCCATCGGACTCCCTGACATGAATGGATTTCGCGAAAAAATGATGAGACGCGCCCTGGCCCTGGCCCGGCGCGGTATAGGAAAGACTTCACCCAATCCGGCCGTTGGTTGCGTGATTGTGAGCGGAGGTGAGATTGTCGGGGAGGGGTGGCACCGCAAGGCCGGAACTCCCCATGCGGAAGTCCATGCGCTGCGCATGGCGGGTGAGCGGGCCCGAGGAGCGGATGTCTTTGTCACCCTGGAACCCTGCGCCCATTACGGGAAGACGCCCCCCTGTACGGAGGCCCTGATCCGCGCGGGTGTCGCGAAGGTCTTCGTCGGCATGACAGACCCCAATCCTCTTGTATCCGGGAGAGGGCTGGCCGCGCTGCGCGATGCTTCTATCCATGTGGAATGCGGTGTTCTGGAAAACGAATGCCGCCGGGTGAACGAGCCCTTTGTCAAGCATGTGACCACCGGGCGTCCCTTTGTGATTCTCAAGAGCGCTATGACGCTGGACGGCAAGACCGCGACATCCACGGGAGATTCCAGATGGGTGACGAATGAGCTTTCAAGGAGGTATGTGCACCGGCTCCGGGCTATGGTTGACGCGGTGATGGTTGGGGTCGGCACGCTGATAGCAGACGATCCGCTCCTTACATGCAGGATGGGCGTGCGGGGCAGTGACCCGCTCCGGGTCATTGTGGACAGCCGCCTGAGAACTCCGCCGACAGCGGCCCTGTTCGGCATGGCGTCTTCGGCGAAAACCCTCATCGCCACCATTGAGCCCGGGTCATCCAGGGCCGGCGCGCTGGTGAATGCCGGGGCTGAGCTGCTCCCCTGCCGGGAGGAGGATGGAAGGGTGGACCTGACGGACCTGATGCTCCGGCTCGGCGAGAGGGGGGTGCAGTCGGTCCTGCTGGAGGGGGGGAGGGAACTGGCCGGCGCGGCGCTGCGGGGCGGGCTCATCGACAGGTTTCTGCTGTTTTACGCGCCCAAGATACTGTGCGCCGAAGACGGCTTCGGCCTGTGCGCCGGACCTGGACCGCAACTGATGGCGGACGCGACGCGGTTGCGGGATATTACCGTAAGGCGCTTTGGTGAAGATATTCTGGTCTCGGGATATCCGGAGAGATAATGTTTACTGGGTTGATTGAAGATGTGGGCAGGGTAGCGGCGCTGGCCCCCATGGGAGCGGGCGCCCGCCTGATGGTATTCACGGGGCTTCCCCTGGAAGATATCCGTCTGGGTGATTCCATTGCCGTAAACGGGGTTTGCCTTACCGTAGTGGGGTCGGGCGAGGGGCTCTTTTCCTTTGATGTCTCTCCCGAGACGTTGGAGCGGACGACCTTCAGGACGTTGCGCCCCGGCGCCGCCGTCAACCTGGAGAGGGCGCTGCGCATAGGAGACCGGCTCGGCGGACATCTGGTGAGCGGACATGTGGACTGTATCGCGGTAATTCGCGAGAGGCGTGAGTCCTCCGAGAATATTTTCTTTTCCTTCCGCCTTCCCGGCCGTTTCGCCCGGTACTGCATCGAAAAGGGTTCCGTGGCCATCGACGGCATCAGCCTTACCATCAATTCGGTTTCCGCTGACGGGTTCTCGGTGAACATCATTCCCCATACTGGAAACAGAACCACTCTTTCTTCGCGAAAACCCGGCGATGAGGTGAACATTGAGGCTGACGTAATAGGCAAGTATGTGGAGCGTCTTCTCGGCGGTGAATACCGGGACGCAGGGAAAGGCGTTTCACTGGAACTGCTTGCGAAAAGCGGTTTTTTGTGAGATACACTACAATTCCCATTTGTCAAGAAACGAGGACGGTGAAATACCATGCCGGTAGCAACGATTGAAACAGCAATAGAAGAAATCCGCCAAGGGAAAATGGTTATTCTCGTGGACGACGAAGACCGTGAAAATGAGGGTGATCTGACAATGGCGGCCGAGAAGGTGACGCCGGAGGCCATAAATTTCATGGCCAGGTACGGCCGCGGCCTCATCTGTCTCACCCTCACCGCTGAAAAGTGCGACAAGCTTCGTCTCCCTCCCATGGTCGAGAACAATACCTCAGCTTTCTGCACAGCCTTCACCGTCTCCATAGAGGCGAAAAAGGGCGTTACAACCGGCATTTCGGCCGCGGACAGGGCCCATACCATACTGACCGCCGTTGCTGATGACACCACGTCAGACGACCTTTCCCGTCCCGGCCACATTTTCCCGCTGCGGGCGAAAAACGGCGGTGTCCTGGTGCGCACCGGCCAGACTGAAGGCTCTGTGGACCTGGCCCGTCTCGCCGGTCTGAAGCCTGCCGGCGTCATCTGCGAGATCATGAATGATGACGGCACCATGGCCCGCATGCCTAATCTGAAGAAGTTCGCCAGGGAGCACGGAATCAAGATCTGCGCCATCAGGGACCTGATCGCATACCGCATGAAGCACGAGTCGCTGGTGAGGCGCGCCGCCGAGGTGGAGTTACCCACCAGGTTCGGCGATTTCAGGGCCATCGCATTTGAAAATGATGTGGACAAGATGGAGCATCTGGCCCTTATCAAGGGGGATATTGGGAGTGAGGAACCCGTTCTGGTGAGAGTTCACTCGGAATGTCTGACCGGAGACGTGTTCGGCAGCTGTCGCTGTGACTGCGGAGATCAGCTTCAGCATGCCATGGAGATGATTGAATCCGAGGGGAGAGGGATCATACTCTACATGCGCCAGGAAGGGCGGGGCATCGGACTTACCAACAAGCTGCGGGCCTATGCGCTTCAGGATGAGGGAAAGGACACGGTTGAGGCCAACATCGAGCTGGGCTTCAAGGCCGACCTCAGGGACTATGGCATCGGGGCACAGATACTGGTGAACCTGGGCGCCAGGAGAATCCGCCTCATGACCAATAATCCCAAGAAGATGGTCGGGCTGGAGGGTTACGGAATCGATATCGTGGAGCGGGTTCCCGTGGAAATTGAGGCGACTGTCTGCAACAGGAAATATCTGAAGACCAAGCGGGAGAAGATGGGTCACCTGCTGGAAAACGTCTGAAAGTCATGCCGCGTCTCTTACACGTCCACGGTTCCGGATGGGAGTATAATCTGATTTCAACAGCTTTGGAGATTTGAGAATGCCAACATATCTTGAGGGAAAACTTGATGCGGGCGGGTCTTCGTACGGCATCCTTGTCAGCCGTTTCAACAGCTTTATCAGCGAGCGCCTCCTGGATGGCGCGTTGGACGCCCTTATCCGCCATGGCGCCGACGATGGGAAAATTGTAGTGGCGCGTGTTCCGGGCGCATTCGAGATCCCGTTGGCGGCGAAAAAAATGGCGGACAGCGGAAAGTTCGACGCAATCATCTGTCTTGGCGCCGTAATCCGGGGATCCACTCCCCACTTCGACTATGTTGCCGCGGAGGTCTCCAAGGGTGTCGCCCATGTCTCCCTGGACAGCGGGGTTCCAGTGATTTTTGGTGTGCTGACAACCGACAGCATAGAGCAGGCAATAGAGCGAGCCGGCACAAAGGCGGGCAACAAGGGATTTGACGCCGCAATGACCGCCATTGAGACCGTCAACCTTTTCAAGAGGATTTGCTAGGGTGGGATCTCGACGGCTGGGACGGGAAATTGCCCTTCAGATGCTCTATGCGGCGGACATGAATCCCCTGGATGAGTTTCCTTCCATTCCCCGTGTAAAGGAAGGGGATGAATTCCCTTTTGAATCCCTTGACTTCGCCGAGGAGTTGGTGCGGGGAGTGAGGGACAACCGACGGCGAATCGACGGCGTCATT
Organism: uncultured Geobacter sp.; assembly: GCA_964517595.1. GTDB lineage: Bacteria > Desulfobacterota > Desulfuromonadia > Geobacterales > Geobacteraceae > RPRC01. Next base: position 26,602 of record CAZFCG010000028.1, read on the forward strand.
ACGGAGAAATCGAAGAACTGGTCCCTTGAGAGAATGTCCAGGGTGGACCTCTGTATCCTTCGCATGGCTATCTTCGAGCTGCTTTACCGTGCGGACATCCCGAAAAACGTTACCATCAACGAGGCAATCGAGGTGGCCAAGAAATTCGGCGCCAAGGATTCTCCATCCTTTATCAATGGCATTCTCGATGAAGTGGAGACGGCCCGGGGCGATGGGGAGTAGGCTTAAGGCTTCTCCCGGCAATATGATATCAAGATGTTTTTGTGAGGTGTTATGAAAGAAATCGGAGTTGGTCTTCTTGGATTCGGCACCATCGGCGCTGGTGTCGTAAAATTAATGGGGAAAAATGCGTCGCTTATCGAGGAAAAGCTGGGCGTGCGTCTCCGGCTCAGAAAGGTCGCTGACCTGGACATCACCACCGACCGGGGGGTCCCCGTTGAACCCGGCGTGCTTACCCGGAATGCCGACGAAGTTCTGAATGACCCGAAAATATCCGTGGTCATCGAATTGATCGGAGGATACAACACTGCCAGGGACCTCATTCTGAAGGCAATCGAGAACGGCAAGCACATTGTAACCGCCAACAAGGCCCTTCTGGCGGTCCACGGGGAAGAGATATACGCCGCCGCCGCCCGGAAACGGGTCGAGGTTCGCTACGAGGCAGCCGTCGGCGGAGGGATACCGGTCCTTTCAGCCATCAAGGGAAATATGGCGGCCAATCATTTCGGCACGGTTCTGGGCATCCTGAACGGCACCTGCAACTATATCCTCACCAGGATGACCCAGGAAGGGGCCGATTTTGCCGATGTCCTGAAGAATGCCCAGGAGCTCGGTTACGCCGAAGCGGATCCCACTTTTGACGTGGAGGGTGTTGACACGGCCCACAAACTGGCCATTCTGGTCTCTCTCTGTTTCGGGACGCGGGTTGACTTCAAGGATATTTATACGGAAGGCATCAGCGCCATCAGTTCCATAGATATCAACTATGCAAAGGAATTCGGATTCAAGATAAAGCTCCTCGCCATCGGAAAGATGGATGGGGACAGAGTGGAGGCGCGTGTTCACCCGACCATGATACCGCTCAACTACCCGATGGCCGATGTGGACGGGGTCTTCAATGCGGTCCGTCTCACAGGGGATTTTGTCGATACGGTCATGTTCTACGGCAGGGGCGCGGGGATGGACCCCACCGCCAGCGCTATCGTTGGCGACGTCATGGCCATCGCCCGCAATCTGACGGCAGGAATAGGCCGGAGGAGCGCACCTCTGGGTTATCTGGACAACCGTCTGAAAAACCTCGTGATAAAACCCATGGATGAGGTCTCGGGCAAATACTATCTTCGGTTCAGTGTCCTGGACAAGCCGGGTGTACTGGCCCGGATTACCGGCGTTCTCGGGAAATTCAACATCAGCATTGAATCGATGATCCAGAGCGCCAGGATGGCCGGTGAAACTGTACCCATAGTTATAATGACCCATGAGGCCCTGGAAAAAGACATACGTCAGGCTCTTGAGGAGATTGATTGCCTGGATGTCATAAGCGAGAAGAGCCGGCTCATAAGGATTGAGGATTCGCTTCAGTAGTGATTGGGCGGAAAAAGTCGCAAGTCGCATCAACGGACGGCCATGGGGGAGAGGATCCTTTTCCCATGGCCTTTTTCCAAATTGGAGTTTGGGAGAATTAAGAAAATGTCTATCTTTAAATGCAGGTTCCCGGCAATGATGGTGTTCACCCTGCTCATTCTTGGAATACTGGCTGGTTGCGTTCCGAAAGATGTCCCATCTCCGCCACAGAAGCCGACAAAGGTCGCCCTTGTCCTCGGCGCCGGCGCCGCCAAGGGCTTTGCCCATGTGGGGGTGCTTAAGGTTCTGGAGGCAAACAGGATTCCTGTCAACATGATTGTCGGCACCAGCGCCGGGAGTTTTGTGGGAAGCCTCTACGCCTACGGGTTCAATGCATTTCAGTTGCAGAAGATCTCACTCGGCATCCAGCAGAGCGACCTGGCGGACTTTACTCTTCCGGAAAACGGGTTCATCAAAGGGGAGAAGCTGGAAGGGTACGTAAATCGCATGCTTCGCAATACACCGATGGAAAAGCTGCGCATCCCGTTCTATGCCGTGGCAACGGACATTCAAAGCGGTAAGGAGATGATTTTCGGCACGGGGAACACGGGAAGCGCGGTTCGGGCGAGCTGTTCCATTCCCGGGGTCTTTGCTCCACAGGTGATTAACGGCCGGATGTATGTAGACGGAGGCGTGGTAAGCCCGGTGGCGGTAGGCGCGGCCCGTCGTCACGGCGCAGAGGTTGTAATTGCCGTGGATATTTCGGGCGAGGGGGAAGCCCCTCGGCCCGACGGCACCCTGAGCACTATTCTGCAGGCAATCAGCACCATGTATGCGCGCATTTCATCGCAGCAGCTCAAGAATGCCGATGTGGTGATCCGCCCGAGGGTGGGTCATATCGGGTCCGCCGATTTTTCCAGACGTCACGAGGCCGTCCTGGAAGGGGAGAGAGCCGCGACCGCCGCCCTTCCCGCAATACAGGCCGCTCTTTCCGGCAGATGATCTGTGTAGGAGTTTAAATGAAAACCGTCAAGCTTCTGGCGCCTGCCAAGATAAATTATCGTCTTGATGTCATCCGGAAACGCCTTGATAATTATCACGATCTCCGGATGGTTATGCAGCGGATCGCTCTCTATGATGAAATAGAGATTACCCTGTCTGGTACCTCAGGGATAAGGGTTTCCTGCAATCGGGACAGCGTGCCGGGTGGTCCGGGAAATATTGCCTGGAAGGCAGCGGAAGCCCTTCTCTCCCGGGTGGATTCCGGTATGGGGGTGGACATCCGTATTACGAAAAACATACCTGTAGCCGCGGGCCTCGGTGGGGGCAGCAGTGACGCGGCGACAGTCCTGATGGGGCTTAACGGCATGCTTGGCCTCAACCTTCCCCTGGATGAGCTGATGTTGCTCGGGCTGAAGCTCGGCGCGGATGTGCCATTTTTCATCTTCGGGAAAACAGCCCTGGCGGAAGGTGTGGGTGATCGACTCACCGAGGTCCATGGACTGCCGACGGTCTGGCTCGTTCTCGTAAACCCCAATGTTCATGTCTCAACAGCGTGGGCATACCAAAGTTTACAATTGACAAAAGATAAGGTTGTCGATAAACTGCCTCAGTTTTGCAACCGGCTGAGTGACGTCTGTGATCTCCTATCCAACGATCTTGAGTCTGTTACCATAAAAAGCTACCCGGTCGTCCAGGAGATAAAAGAACTTCTTCTCCTGAAGGGCGCCGCGGGTGTTTTGATGTCCGGAAGCGGACCGACTGTTTTCGGGGTCTTTGAGTCAGAGGAAATCGCTCGAGAATGTCAGACGGAAATTGCGTGTAATGATTCGTGGTTTTCCGTCGTCACCCATACAATCTGAAATCCTTCAATACGATTGGGGCGTCGCCAAGCGGTAAGGCACCGGATTTTGATTCCGGCATTCCCAGGTTCGATCCCTGGCGCCCCAGCCAATCTTTTACACTCAGTCTGAATAAACTTTTCCGAGGAATTGATGGAAGACAAGATTCGCATTTTTTGCGGCAATTCAAATCCGGTTCTCGCGGTCAAAATATGCGAGAAGCTGGGTATCCCGCTTGGCCGGGCAAAGGTACAGACTTTCTCCGATGGGGAAATTCGCGTTGAAATCGGGGAAAATGTCCGGGGGAGAGAAGTCTTCATCGTTCAATCCACCTGCTCGCCCACCAATAACAACCTCATGGAACTCCTCATCATGATGGACGCGCTCAAGCGGGCGTCGGCAGCCAGGATTACCACCGTAATACCTTATTATGGTTATGCGCGGCAGGACAGGAAGGTTGCTCCCCGCTCTCCCATCACCTCGAAGCTTGTGGCGGATCTTCTTGCCGCGGCGGGCGCCGATCGCGTCGTAACAGTGGATCTACATGCCGGCCAGATACAGGGGTTCTTTGACATTCCGGTTGACAACCTCTATGCCGCATCCGTTATCCTGGAGTACCTGCGCAATCACCTGATAAATGACACGACGGTTATTGTCTCCCCTGACGCGGGCGGCACGGAGCGGGCCCGGGCCTTTGCCAAGAGGCTCGGTTCGACTCTGGCCATTATCGACAAGCGGCGCTCGGGCCCAAACATCTCCGAAGTCATGCATCTTATCGGGGATGTGCGTGACAAGGTGGCAATTATAGTCGATGACATGGTCGACACCGCTGGAACGCTGACCCAGGCCGCCAAGGCGCTGAAGGATCACGGTGCCAAAACCATATATGCATGCGCTACCCACGCGATTCTCTCCGGTCCTGCCATCGAAAGGATCCAGGAATCCGTTATCCAGGAGATGGTGGTCACCGATACCATTCCACTGAGTGAAATCGCGGCGCAATCGAGAAAAATAAAGGTGCTTTCGGTCGCGGGCCTCCTTGCGGAAACCATCAGGCGCATCTACGCCAATGAGTCCGTAAGCTCGCTTTTCGTCTAGCGCAATAAAAAGTAGAACCTTAAAATCATAATGAAAGTAATGAACGGAGGATTTATGGAACAAAAAGTTCTTACCATAGAAATCAGGGAAAAGGTGGGCAAGTGCGCCTGCCGTAGATTGAGAAGCAATGGTCTGGTGCCGGCTGTCGTCTATGGAAAGGGGATTGATTCCGTTCCCGTCTCCGTGACTCAGAAGGAACTTATGGGTCTGGTCTCCGGAATGGGTGGCATGAACAGTCTGCTGACCTTGAAGGGCGGTGGCGCTCTGGACGGCAACGTGGTTATTGTCACTGAGCTTACGCGGGATTGTCTCAAGGGTTTTCCAGTGCACGCGGATCTTCTCAGGGTGAAGATGGAGGAGAAGGTCAAGGTGAAGATCCCTCTGAGCTTCAAGGGCGTCGCTAAGGGGGTGAAAGAGGGCGGACTTCTTGACATCCTGGCCCATTCCATTGAAGTGGAGTGTCTTCCCGCCAACATTCCCGGTAGTATTGACGTGGATATAACGAATCTCGAAATGGGAGCTTCGTTGCATGTATCGGATATTCAAGTGCCTGACGGGGTGAAGCTTCTCGATGACCCGAAGGCCGCTATTGTAAATGTGTTAGGGATGGGAAAAGAGGCTGAAGAAACGACCTCCGAAGTAGAGTAGTCTGCTCCATCAGGTAGTGTGGAGCGCATGACATATGGGAATCAAACTGATCGCCGGCTTGGGAAACCCGGGCCAACGTTACCAATGGACCCGCCATAACGCGGGTTTCATGGTTTTGGACAGGCTGTCTCATCTGTCCGGCATACCGGTCACCAAAAAGTGTTTTTCAGGACTTGTCGGGGAAGGTTTCTGGCAGGGCCATCGTCTCCTTTTGGTTAAACCACAAACCTTCATGAACCTTTCGGGGCGTTCCGTGGCTGAAGCAGTTCGCTTCCACAAGCTGGCGCCGGAGGATTTGATAGTAGTCCATGACGAGATTGATATACCTTTCGGCCGCGCCAAGCTGAAGGTCGGCGGTGGCCATGGCGGGCACAATGGTTTGCGATCCATAGTGGCTGAGCTGGGCAATCGGGAGTTTACCAGGCTGAGGATAGGGGTGGGACGTCCCGGCTGCGCCGATGTGGCGGATTACGTTCTCAGTCCTTTTGACCGCAAAGAATCCGATGCCCTTATGTTTGTCCTGGATGGAGCAGTTGACATGCTGGGGGCCCTCCTGCTTGGAGGTCCGGAAAAAGCAATGAGTGAATACAACAATCTGGACCTTCTGAAACCCTTGTGACTTCAGAGGATATCGGGTTCTTATCAGCAGCTGTATCACGTTGCGGGGGGAATTCCCCATTGACAATAAGATTGATCGGCGGAAAGCCGTTCTCCTTGCTCCGGGATGGTCCGGGGCTAATTTAACCGTGAGGAGGAAATATACATGAGGAAGTATGAGACGATCTACATCGTCCAGCCCGACCTTGGAGAAGACGATATCAAGTCGTTATCGGACAAGGTAAGGGAAGTTGTCTCGGGTATGAAGGGTAACTGTCTTCGTCTTGAAGACTGGGGTACGAGAAGGCTTGCTTATCCCATAAGGAAACAAGGACGTGGAAGGTATTTTTTCCTTAATTGTGAAGGTGACTCCAAGCTTATTGCTGAACTTGAAAGGCGTCTGCGTCTGGATGACAAGGTCCTCAGATACCAGAGTGTAAGATTGGAGAAGGACTTGCAAGTTCCAGCCCAGGTCGAGGAAAAACCAGCAACTGAGGAGGCCGTGACAACGGTTTCCGAAGAACCGGCAGCGACCGGGGTTGCTGAAGAATAATTCAAGAGGAGGCACGGATATATGAGTGAAGAAAGAACACCTTCAAGAAGTAACGGCCCGAGAAAGAAGAGAAACTTTCAGCGCAGGAAGGTCTGCCGCTTTTGCGCGGACAAGCAGATTACAATAGACTACAAGGATCCCCGGACTCTGCGGTTTTTCATAAGCGAGCGAGGCAAGATAGTTCCAAGAAGGATTTCAGGCAACTGCGCAAAACATCAACGCGAGATCACGGAAGCCATAAAAAGGGCCAGAAATATTGCCCTGCTTCCAATCGCATCCGGTCATGTCATGCCCTGATTGACGGGAATACATGATATCTTCCCATACCTGGAGCGCGGTCCGCGCCGTTATAGCGGGCAGCGCTCTGACATTTTTGATGGTTTATCTGCAAAGGTATGCGCCTATTGCCGCATTTCTGGTTCCCCTTCCCTGCATATGCGCCTCGCTTTTCGTGGGCAGAAGGGCCGGCTACCTGATTGTGGTGGCGTCTCTTCTGGCGATTTCCTTGCTCGGACCCCATGAGGTCATGCTCTATCTGCTTCAGGCTGTATCCATTTCCCTGCTCGTGCCTGAGTTGATTTTGCGAGGAAAAAGGTGGGGAAATTCCATCCTTTCGGCTGTTGCGGTAAACACGGTTTTGCTGTCCCTTTTCTTTCTTGCCTATGCGGTTACTGTAAACGGCAATGTGGATGCGCAGATGCGGGACGCCATCCAGGCGGCTACCGGCCGTATCGAGGAAGTATACAAGACCGCGGGCATAACCGGAGGGGATTTGAGGGAGCTGGTCACGAGCCTGCGGCAGGCCGAAGAGATACTTTCACGCGTCTATCCTTCGTTGATAGTCATCTTCCTGTGGATTGGCGCGGCCTGTAACCTTTTCCTTGCCAGAAGACTGCTTCGGCGCTTTGGCAGAGACATCCCCTGGGAACCCTTTTCCCTTTTCAGAAACCCGGATCACCTCGTCTGGATACTGATAGCATCCGGATTCGCATTACTTGCGGACCACCCGCATATATCTCAAATAGCCCTGAATCTGCTCATTGCAGTAATGTTTCTCTATTTCATTCAGGGCATGGCTGTTCTAATCTATTTTTACCGGAAGTATTCTTTGTCTTTTTTTATACTTCTGGTCAGTGTGGTTTTGATATTGGCGCAGCCTATGATGGTCGCGCCGATTTCGGCAATCGGACTAATCGACCTGTGGGCTCAATTCCGCACGCCGAAAAAACAAAAAACCTGTGGATAATTCAGGCTGGGAGGAAAAATGAAAGTAATTCTGAAAGAAAACATCGAGACTCTTGGAAAGATTGGTGACATCGTAAAAGTTGCTCCGGGATATGCCAGGAATTATCTCATACCCAAGGGACTTGCCCTGGAGGCTACGACCCGCAACGCCAAAGAACTGGAGCACGCCAAACGGCAGATGGAGTATAAGAGAAACAAGGTTCTAGAGCAGGCCAGGCACCTTGCCGATAAGATTCAGAGCACTACCCTCAATCTCGTTCACAATGCTGGAGAAGGCGACAAGCTCTTCGGTTCCGTGACGAACATGGAGCTGGCCGAGTCCCTGAAGCAGCAGGGATTGGAGATTGACAGGAAGATTATTCTTCTTGCCGAGCCTATCAAGCATCTCGGGGAATATGATGTTCCGGTCAAGATCCATCCCGATGTGACGGCTTCTCTGAAGGTTGTCGTATCCAGGGCGGAATAATCACGTCTGCTTGAAATCGAAGTTGACAAACAGGAAATGCCAAAAGGCGAAGCGGGAAGCCCCTCTTCGCCTTTTTTCGTTCGGCCCCTCCCGCAGCGGCTATCGGCTGGTTCTGGATGCCGTGCACGGTTGACACATTTTGAAAAACAGCTGCTTCCGCCAAGGCGGGTATCGGCAGAGCGGACCCCTGCAGACTGTTGTGGACAGTCATGCTTCCCATGGTTGAAATGACACGCCAACTTGGATAAAGTGGGTAGAACATGATCCTTGCGGGAAAACAGATGAAAAAGCCCAGAAAGAACAGATTCAGCCCGGCGGAAGCCAGAAAAAGCAAGCGAGAAGCAATAATAATCGCCATATCGCTTTTCTTTATTGTTGTTCTGACCCTTGCCGAACTGCGGCTTTCAGACATCAGCTCAACCGTTCCGGGTATAGCCAATATCTTCATATTCAGCCTGATCAATGTAGTTCTTCTTCTCATCATCCTCCTTGTATATCTGGTTTTCCGCAACGTCGCCAGAATCATACTGGAGCGGAGGCGGAATCCATTCGGGTCCCGGTTGCGGGGCAAGCTTGTGGTCGCATTTGTCGCCCTCTCTTTCATCCCCACAATACTCCTTTTTATCGTCTCGGCCAGCTTCATAAACATGAGTATCAAGAACTGGCTGGACCGGCAGGTCGAACAAACTCTTGCCGGCTCTCTTGATATTGCTAATGCATACTACAGGGAGGCTGCTGACAGCGCCCTCCACTTTGCAAGGTTGACAAGTGACGTATTGAGCCGGCGAGGAAGTATGGAGGGAGGGGGCGCGAATGGCCTGGGCGATTATCTCGGAGGAATTCGCCGGGAATACAACCTGGGTGTAGTGGAGGTCTATTCGTCCCGGAAAGAACTCCTTGCCAGGTCGGTTCACCAGGATGTGCCAATAGGAGTTTATCCGGCGCCATCACCGCGGGACATTTCTCTTTCACTGGAGGGGAGGGAGTTTACACGGGTGGAGTCCGTGGGTAAGGCGGACCTGATTCGCGCCATCACCCCTATTGTCTCTCAGGGAGACAAAAGAAAAGTGTTGGGAGCAGTCGCTGTCGGTTACTATGTGCAGGATACTCTGGTGGGCAAGGCAAAGTACCTTTCCGGCGCCTACGACAAGTACCGGCAGTTGAAGTTGCTGAAATCTCCCATCCGGGGAGGTTACATCCTGACCCTGTTCCTCATAACCCTGGTTATTATCTTTCTTGCCGTCTGGTTCGGTGTTTACCTGGCCAACAGCCTGACCACTCCGCTACGGGATCTCTCCCTGGCAACGCAGCAGGTTGCCGAAGGGAACCTGGATGTGCGGCTGGAGGGGGAAGGGGATGACGAGATCGGGATGCTTGTCGCTTCCTTCAACAGGATGACGGAGGATCTGAGGAGCCACAGAAGCGCCCTCAGCGACGCCAATCAAAAACTTACCCGACGCAACCAGGAACTGGACCAGAGACGCCGTTACATGGAGTTTGTCCTGGGAAACGTTACCGCGGGGGTAATCTCCGTAAACCGTGAGGGGGTTCTTACCACCATCAATCCGTCGGCCGAGCGGCTGCTTTCCATATCTTCAAAGGATGTGATCGGGCGCCGTTTCCAGGAGATTCTGCGGCCCGATCAGCAGGAAATAACAAGGGAGCTTCTGCGGGAGCTGGCTGACTCGGGCAAAGACACCATCAGCAGGCAGGTGGATGTCCGCGTACGCGAGGGTAAGAAAACCCTTTCGGTCAATCTTTCCGTGATGCGGGATGAAGATGGGCACTTTATCGGTACGGTCGCGGTGTTCGATGATCTTACCCGGCTTTTGAAGATCCAGCGCATGGAGGCGTGGCGCGAGGTGGCGCGGCGCATCGCCCATGAAATAAAAAACCCGCTGACCCCCATCAAGCTTTCCGCCCAGCGGCTTCGCAGAAAATATCTTTCCCGGTTCACCGAGGATGAAAAGGCGTTCGATGAGTGCACTGGGATGATCATCAAGTCCGTGGATGAACTAAAAATGCTGGTGGACGAGTTTTCCAGCTTTGCGCGCATGCCCGCCGCCCATCCCAGCCCCAACAGTCTGAACGAGGTGATTACGGAAGCTGTTACCCTTTACCAGGAATCCCATCGACAGGTGAATTTCAGTTTTTCCCCTGATGAAACCCTTCCCTTGATCCTGATCGACAGGGATCAGATAAAAAGGGTTCTCATAAATCTCCTGGACAACGCCGTTGACGCCATTGGCGAAAAAGGTGGGAGCATTTCCATCGAGACCAGCTATAATCCGGAGCTGCGCATGGCCACCTTTTCTGTCGCGGACACGGGGCACGGCATCTTGCCCGAAGACAAACCCAGACTCTTTGAGCCTTATTTTTCTACGAAAAAGGCTGGAACCGGGCTGGGTCTGGCCATCGTTAATACGATCATCACGGATCACCGTGGCTTCATTCGTATCAGGGACAATGAGCCCGAAGGGACGAAGTTCATCATCGAACTTCCGGCGGGCGCCTGATACCGGTAATATTACGGAGGAAATAGTGTCCGGGCGCTCAAGTGCCTGGAATCTTTCAGAATAGCATCCGGCAGGGGAATATCTGTTATGGACGAAAAAATACTGGTTGTGGATGACGAGGACAATATCCGGGCGTCTCTGGCGGGGATTCTGGAAGACGAGGGTTTCCGGCCCATGTTCGCCAATGACGGCGTCACGGCCCTCGACGTGATGCGCAAGGAGCTTCCCGATCTGGTTCTGCTGGATATCTGGATGCCGCGCATGGACGGTATCGAAACCCTGCAGAGGATGAAGGAGCTTTATCCGTCGGTGATAATTATCATGATGTCGGGGCACGGAACAATCGAGACTGCGGTGAAGTCCACCAAAATGGGGGCCTATGACTTCATAGAAAAGCCTATTTCCCTGGAAAAACTTCTTCTGACCATCAAAAATTCCCTTAGCATGAAACGTCTGAGGGATGAGAATGAAACACTCAGAGAAATGGCTTATCGCGAACGGGGCATGACCGGTTCTTCTCCGGCAATGGCCAAGCTCCAGGAACAGATCCTACTGGTAGCTCCCACCAACGCTTCGGTTCTCATCACCGGCGAGAACGGCACCGGCAAGGAACTGGTGGCCCGTTCCATCCATTTTCACAGCCAGCGGAAAGACCTGCCTTTCGTGGATATCAACTGCGCCGCCATTCCGGAAGAGCTCATAGAGAGCGAACTTTTCGGCCATGAAAAAGGGGCCTTTACCGGCGCAATCGCCCGGAAGAAGGGAAGGTTCGACCAGGCGGATGGGGGAACGCTCTTCCTTGATGAAATTGGTGACATGTCCCTGAAGACCCAGGCGAAGGTCCTGCGAATATTGCAGGAGAAGAAGTTCGAGAGAGTGGGAGGGAACCTGACCATCGAGGTGGACGTGCGTATCATCGCGGCAACCAACAAGCGCCTGGAGGAGGAGATCCGCCGGGGGACCTTCCGGGAGGACCTGTACTACCGTCTCAATGTGGTTCCGTTTACCGTGCCTCCCCTCAGGGAAAGGCGTGAGGATGTCCCCCTTCTGATCGAGCACTTTCTTGAACTGTTTCGTGTGAGGGAAGGACTGGAACGAAAAACGGTTACACCCGAAGCCGTGGAACTTCTGAAAAGGCGTTCCTGGCCGGGGAATGTGCGCGAACTGAAAAATGTCGTGGAACGCCTCATTATCATGACGCCGGGGTCCATCATAACAGCGGCTCACATCTCCGATTCAATGATTTCAGGCGCTCCTTCCGCGGATGCAGGCGCGGGCCGCTTCGACGGCCTCATGGATTGTTCGACCCTGCGGGAGGCGCGCGAAGCTTTTGAAAAGGAATTCATCCTGGGCAAGCTGGAGGAGAATAACTGGAATATCAGCAAGACAGCGGAAGCCATTGAGTTGGAGAGAAGCAATCTCCACAGAAAGATAAAGTCTTACGGGATTGAGATGAAAAAATAGCATTGCGTCTGACTGGAGGTGGCCTTTTTTTGCGTCTTCAGGCAATCAGACACCTGATATGGCTGTCAGTAGTCAAGAAGAAAAATATTCCCCGCCCCTCGTTTG
>CAZFCG010000029.1:0-1243 GCA_964517595.1 uncultured Geobacter sp.
TTTATCGGCTGTAGCGAAATGAGCTTAGAGCAGCAGAAAGACGGCAATCGGAGAGGACGAAGGATGCCTCCAAGTGCCGAATCTAGGTTGAATAAGGGACTCGGAAGAAGCTGATATACCAGGTTTTACGCTCAGATTCGGGCCGGATTTGTCGTTCCTGATTGAGCAAAACCGCAGGCGTAGCAGGGCTACGTCGAGGATTTTGTGATTGAAGGGGCGGCAAAGATGGTCTGAAGATGAGATGTAAAACGGTATATTTGTTTGTTCCGAGTCCCTAATCAAACAGCGCGCTTCCCGTAAGGGAGGTGGATTGGGGGCGGAATAGCATGGAAGAAAGTGATCAGGTAATAGGCATTATCGGCGGCAGCGGCCTGTATGAGATGGAAGGCCTTTCACAGGTTGAGAGCGTCGCTCTGGAGACGCCTTTCGGCGATCCTTCGGACAGATTCGTGACCGGCGTGCTGGATGGTGTAAGGATGGTATTTCTGCCCCGACACGGAAGGGGGCACAGGCTTTTACCGTCGGAAGTGAATTACCGGGCGAATATATACGGGATGAAAAAGCTGGGAGTAACACGACTTGTATCCGTTTCCGCGGTCGGAAGCATGAGAGAGGAGATTGCGCCTGGGGACATTGTCATCCCTGATCAGTTTATCGACCGAACAAATGCGACGAGAAAGAACACCTTTTTCGGCAACGGGATTGTCGGGCACGTACAATTCGCGGATCCCGTGTGCGGAGAATTGTCCGGGATACTGGAAGACGCCGCGCGGCGATCGGGTGCCCGGGTCCACAGGGGGGGCATATACCTTTGCATGGAAGGTCCCGCTTTCTCTACCAGGGCGGAATCCCGACTCTACAGGACATTCGGAGTTTCGGTGATAGGAATGACCAACATCCCGGAGGCGAAACTGGCGCGGGAGGCGGAAATGTGTTACGGGGTCATTGCCCTGGCGACCGATTATGATTGCTGGTACGAGTCCCATGATGACGTGTCCGTAGATGCGATATTGACGATACTGAGGCAGAACGTGACCATGGCGAAATCAATCATCAGAAACGCGACCGATCAGATGGGGGATGCGAGAAAATGCCCTTGCGCTGACGCTCTTCGTTATGCAATTATCACGGACGGGACCGTTATCCCGGAAAAGACAAGAAGGGATCTCCAGGTTATCACGGGAAAATATATTTAATTAACGAGCATCTTGCAAATCTCAAAGAAGTCCCCTCTCCCCTGGTG
>CAZFCG010000029.1:1305-29570 GCA_964517595.1 uncultured Geobacter sp.
CCATCAAGGGAGGGGGAGTATTTTTCAATACTTTTGCAAGAGCCTCTAACATCTTGTTGTATTGGGGAGACTGAAAGGATGGGTATTCTGGTAGTTGGTTCCGTGGCATTCGATTCCGTGGAAACACCCTTCGGTTGCGTGGAAAACGTTCTTGGCGGTTCGGCGACCTATTTTTCCACATCGGCCAGTTTCTTTACCGATGTGAGTCTGGTGGCCGTTGTTGGGGATGATTTCCCCCGGGAGCACACGGATTTTCTTCGTTCACGGAACATAGATCTACGGGGCCTTGCGAGGAATCCGGGCGAAACCTTTAGCTGGAAAGGCAGATACGGATATGATCTGAACGACGCCCAGACCCTAGAAACCAGACTCAATGTCTTTGAAACATTTAAGCCGGTAATCCCCCCTGAATATTCCAGGGCGGATTACCTTTTTCTGGCCAACATCGATCCGGACCTTCAGATGGAGGTGATGAGACAGGTTAGTAACCCGCGGGTCATAGCCAGCGATACCATGAACTTCTGGATATCCTCCAAGCCCGAGTCTTTGAAAAAGGTGATCGGCATGGTTGATATCCTTATCATCAACGATGCCGAGGCGCGTCAGTTATCCCAGGATGCCAATCTGGTCACTTCAGCGAAAATGATCCTGGGACTGGGAGTCAAGACCCTTATTATAAAGCGCGGCGAGTATGGAGCCCTGATGTTCACCAATTCTTCAATATTCGCGGCCCCTGCCTTTCCCCTGGAAAAGGTCTTCGACCCTACCGGCGCCGGAGATACCTTTGCCGGAGGCTTCATGGGGTATCTGGCCAATACCGGAAACCTGTCAGAAGCCGGCATCCGTCGGGCCATTATTTTCGGCAGCGTGATGGCGTCGTTTACGGTAGAGGAGTTCAGCCTGAATCGATTGAAGACCCTTGCCTATCGTGAAATAGAAGAGAGGTATCGCGCTTTCAAGGCGTTGACCCATTTTGAAGACCTCCCGGAAACCGGAAATTCTCTCTGAACTGATGAGCGGGTTTCGGTAGCCAACGAGGGCCTCTGGAAGGTGACCACCATGAGAAGCATATTCGTTACAGCGGTAATGCTAACCATTGTCTTCAGCTCCGGGTGCGCGGCTATGGAAGCATCCAAAAAGAAGGCTTCTTACCATTACCAGATGGGTCTTTCCTTTCTGGCTGAAGGTAATTACACAAGGGCGCTCATTGATTTTACCGAAGCGGAGAAGATTACTCCCGATGACCCGCTGCTCCTGAATTATCTGGGACAGGTATATTATCTGAAAAAAAGGTACGATCTGGCGGAAACACGCTATCTGAGGGCTATTGCCGTCAAGCCGGATTTCTCCGAGGTTCGTAATAATCTCGGTGTCAACTACCTGGAAATGCAGAGGTGGGACGACGCCATAACGCAATTGACCATGGTGAAGAACGATATCTTTTACCAGAACCATGACAACGCATGCATGAACCTTGCACTTGCCTATATGGGGAAGGGAGATTACGAAAGTTCATTGAATATTCTTCGCCCCGTGGTCAGCGCAAATCCGAGAAATCCAATCGCGAGGATGAATCTGGGAAGGGTGTACTTCGCCGCTGACAAGGTGGGGTTGGCAATAGCGGAGTTCAAGAGGGCCATCGAACTGAGCAAGGATTACGTAAGGGCTCGCTATAATCTGGCCCTTGCCTATCTCAAGCTTAGGGAAACCTCGGCCGCGAGAACGGAATTTACCGAGGTAATCCGGATTGACAGTGATGGAGAAATGGGACAGCTCTCGAGAGAGTACATCGAGATGCTAAAGTGAGTGATGTCTGAAATGCCTGATATCTTCATGGATGGTCAAAGCATTGGCGCCAGGTTGAAAACCGAGCGGGAGAAAAAAGCTCTCGAACTGGAAGACGCCGCCCTTGTCACCAGGATATCCAAAGGATATCTGGCTGCCCTGGAAGCGGACGATTATTCGAAGCTGCCCAGCGATTTCCACGCCAGGGGTTTTCTTCGGGTCTATGCCCGGTTTCTCGGCATGGATGAACGGGATATCCGACTTCCGGGGTCTTCCGCTGACCAGACGCCTGATGAAGAGGCAGCCTTACGGGACACAGCCGAAACCAGAAAAATCAGAGCTCCCGGCAGGATTGGCTTTTTGGGCGCGATTGCGGCTGTTTGCATTGTCGTCGGCGCTATTATCGTTTTTCTTCCGGAAAGAGAAAAGAAACCTGAAAATAAACCGGAAATTCCGGTGTCAATTCCTCCCGTCACGGACGTCTACTCATCTCCCCGCCTGCCCGTTGCTCATGATATTCCGAAACCCCAGCCCCCAGCGGCCACCTCTCCCCAGAATGGGGAAATCCCCCCTCCATCAACCCCGCTTCCCGCCGGCACGGGTCTTGTCCTGAAGATGAAGGCCCTTGAAGATGGATTTCTCGTCGTCACCATAGATGACGCGGTTTCGCAGCAATACGATCTGAGAGCCGGCGACGTAATAGAGTGGAAGGCGGAGAAGTTCTTCTCCCTTGATCTGGATAACGCGGGAGGTGTCGAGGCCGAGTTGAACGGCAGAGTCCTGAAGCCTTTCGGAGAGAGAGGCGCCTCCGCGCACGTTGTGCTCAAGACTGATACGCAAGGCGACGAAACCGCTCCCTGAGCGGTTTCGTCGCCTTGACACCACTTCCTCGTCTGATAGACTTCAAAACCATGAACGCAAAGATTTCCGAAGAGGCCTCTTCGTCTAAAATGAAGAGGATCCTGATTGTTGAAGACGAGGAGAATACCCGCCAGGCCCTCGCCAGGCTGCTTGTAAGGGAGGGGTTTCTGGTCGACAGCGTCTCCAACGGTTGTGAGGCGCTCAGTTATCTTCGGAGACAATCCGTCAACCTGATAGTTACCGATATGAAGATGCCCCAGATGGATGGGATGACTTTTCTTCGGGAACTGAACAAGAGTTTTCCCCGGAGCAATGTAATTATGATAACCGCCTATGGCGGTGTGGAGTCCTATCTGGAGGCCATGAATCTCGGGGCATTCGAGTATATCAACAAGCCGGTACAGATTGAAGAACTGAAGATTATCATGAGGAAGATTCTGGAGGCCGAAGGTTCATAACGCCACACAAGGAGCAGGCATGAAAGATTTTTCGACAATCCTTTTCGCCACGGATTTTTCAGAGATTTCCGAGTATGCATTTGACTATGCGCTTACGCTCGCGAAGAAATTCGAGAGCAGGCTCATTGTCATGCATGTCATCAACGAACCTGTTGATCTGCGTGGATTCTACGTTCCCCACATCTCTTTTGACTCCCTTGAGCAGGAGATCTCCACTTCGGCCGAGAGAATGATGCTTGAGTTCTGCTCTCAACGCTTGAGTGACGTTCCTGATTATGAAACCGTTGTTACCTCCGGGATTCCTTACGATGAGATTCTGAGGAAGGTGGAGGAAGATGATGTTTCTCTTGTCGTGCTTGGCACCCATGGAAGGGCCGGCATTGACCACCTCCTGTTCGGGAGCACAGCGGAAAGGGTCGTGCGCAGGGCCCGATGCGCCGTGATGACTGTCCGTCCTCCGGGGGCAGCTTCCCAGGGATGATGGTTATCCATGGCGGAGAAGGTTCAAAAAGGCAGCTATACGCTGCCTTTTTTACACGGAAGAAAAGTCTCGCCGGCCCCGGTTGTGAGAAGGGAGAGAATGGAAAGGCTGTCTATGGAGGATGGGGTGTCGAGGGAAAAGAGAACAATTCTCATCGTAGATGATGAAAAGATGAATCTCGATCTGACGGCGAGGGTGTTTCGCAACCGTGGTTTCAGCGTTTTTACCGCCGCGAATGCGCTGGATGCCCTTGCGCTGGTGAAAGAGCACAATCCGGAAATAGTGGTTCTTGACTATATGATGCCGGAAATGAACGGTTTTTCCGCTCTTACCGAGATTAAGCAACAGTATCCCGCCACATATGTCATCATACTGACAGGACGGGGGAGTGAGCGGATTGCTGTGGAGCTCATGAAGGCCGGCGCATCGGATTACATCGTTAAACCATTTTTGAATCAGGATCTGGTGGAAAGAGTCGATAAGGTTCTCAAGGTCAGAGGTATTGAGATCCGCAATATTGAACTCCTGCGGGAGCGTGACAGGCTGGTGGGAGAGATTGCCTCCTGGAACCGTGAACTGGAAGCGCGGGTGCAGGAAAAGAGTTGTGAGCTGGAAAGGGTGCAAGGGGAAATAATCCAGGCTGAAAAGATGTCGACCCTCGGCTACCTTTCCGCGGGCATGGCTCATGAGATAAGAAATCCCCTTAACTCCATCGGCCTGTATGTCCAGCTTGTCAAGGGGTGTCCGGATGAGGCTGAGAGGCTTGAGTGCCTTGAAAAGATCGAGCAGGAGATAAAGAGGATAGACGGTATTCTGAGAAAGCTGATGGATGCCGTGAAGCGTCCCCGTTACCATCTTCGTCAGGTTTCCATTAAGGAGGTCATTGATTCCGTCATTGATCTGTTTCGTTCCCGGATGGAGATGCACCGGGTTCGCCTTGATCTGGAATATCGCAGGATACCACCTCCAATACAGGCGGACCCCGCCGAGCTTGAGCAGATATTTACGAATCTGTTTGTGAATTCCATTGAAGAAATGCCTGATGGAGGGGCGCTGGGGGTCGTGCTTGACCTGGATGACGATACGATTGTTGTTCGTGTGTCGGATACGGGCGCGGGGATCCCGCAGGATAATATTTCTAAAGTGTTTGATCCTTTTTTTACTACGAAAAACTCGGGGACGGGGCTTGGTCTCTCCGTTGTTCTGAGGATTGTGAGGACTTATCACGGCAAGATTGAGGTGGCCAGCGAAGAGGGGAAAGGCGCTGTATTTACGGTGTATCTTCCCGTCTCCCAGATGGGTGCACCGTAGGGTGTTTCTCCTTCACATTTAATCCTCTATAGTGTAGTATTTCGCCATTCTGAGGTCTTTGGCAGAGGTTTTGATGGAATTTCCCCGCGCGAAAATCCTGGTCATTGATGATGATCCATTTTTTTTGAAGATACTGTCGGATGCCTTTCTGGACAATGCCTATGCCGTTGTCACGGCGGAAAACGGTGTTGCCGGGATCAGAGCCTTCCTGGATAATGCTCCCGATGTGGTTATTTCGGATCTGATTATGCCAAAACTGGGTGGCGTCAGTACATGCCTCGAGATAAGCAGACTGGCGGGAGACGCCGAGCCAATCATCATACTGCTCACATCCATGTTCAGGGGAGTGCCTCACGAGCATGAAACACCGGAGATGGGAGCGCGTGTCCATATACCGAAATCAACGAAGCCCATTGATATCGTTATTCTCGTCGAACAGCTTCTGGAACGCAAAGAGCATTACGCTATGAACCGTTAAGGGTTTTCCGTGCCATTCCTTCTACGTAATTTCGCCCTGGATTTCAGGATTACCGAGGATGACATCCAGGGGCGCCTGCTGAACAGAATCGGTCTCGCCCGGGAAGATATCACCTCTTGGCGGATAGTGCGCAAAGGGCTTGACGCGCGGAAGAAGTCTTCCATCCGTTATGTATATACCATCGCTTTTTCCATAAGGGACGAAGCCGGGTGCCTTGAAAGGTTCAGCTCAGATCCGGATATCGTGCTTCTGGAAGACGAAGAAACCGGCCGTCAATTCAGTCGTCTTTCATCCCCCGGGAGAATCGTTATCGTGGGAATGGGGCCTGCGGGACTCTTTGCCGCGATCCGACTGGCTGAATACGGGTTGAGACCTACCATAATAGAGCGAGGCCGGCCCGTGGAGGAAAGGGTTCGCGATGTGGAGACTTTCTGGGAATCCGGCAGGCTGGACCCGGAAAGTAATGTCCAGTTCGGAGAGGGAGGGGCGGGGACGTTTTCCGACGGAAAACTGACCACCAGGATACGAGATAAAAATCTTGGATATATCCTGGAGAAACTGGTTCAATTCGGCGCTCCGCCGGAGATTCGCTACCTGGCCAAACCCCATATCGGAACGGACAGGCTTCGCCGCATTGTCATGGAGATAAGGAGAGACCTGAGAAGCCGTGGCTGCGAGATCCTTTTTTCCAGCAAACTTACCGATATTGTCCAGAAAAACGGTTTCCTGCGCGGGGTGATACTTGACGGACGCAATGAAGTGCCCTGTGATTACCTGATCCTCGCGACCGGGCACAGCGCCCGTGATACCTACGAGATGCTCGGGTTGAGGGGCGTTTGTCTTGAACGGAAACCCTTTGCCGTTGGAGTGCGCGTCGAGCACCCACAGGAACTTGTCAACCGCATCCAGTACGGTATTTCCTCCCACCCGTGCCTTCCTCGGGCTGAATACGCGCTGACCTTCAAGGATCCGGAGACTGAACGTTCCGTTTACTCCTTCTGCATGTGCCCCGGCGGGGTTGTTATGGCCGCTGCGTCCGAAGAGGGATGCCTCGTGACCAACGGCATGAGTTTCTACAGGAGAGATACCCCGTTTGCCAACAGCGCTCTGGTTGTCTCGGTTGATGCAGCTGATTTTCCGGGAAATCACCCCCTTGCCGGAGTTGAATTTCAGAGGATATGGGAGCGAAAGGCCTTTACCGTTGGCGGATGCGCCTACCGTGCGCCGGCCCAGAACCTGCTTGATTTCGTAGAGGGGAAACAATCGCGCGCTGTTTCCTCCACCTACAGGCCCGGCGTTGTGGAGGCGGAACTTGCCCGGGTGCTGCCGGACGTGGTCGGCCGGGCGCTGCGGGCGGGAATCAAGGGTTTTGACCGCGTGATGCGCGGTTTTATGACGGGAGATGCGACACTTGTCGGCGTTGAGACCAGGACATCTTCACCGGTAAGGATAGTGAGGGGGGATGATCTCCAGTCGGTAAACCTGAAGGGTCTTTTCCCGGCCGGGGAAGGCGCCGGATACGCCGGTGGAATCATGAGCGCGGCCGTTGACGGGATCCGCGTCGCCGACCGGATTGCCAGAGAAATATCAGAAGTAGCAAGGAGCATTAAGTGACCAAGATCTTTGTCAGTGACATAAGGGACAGAACACAACTGGATACCGTCTTTCTCGTCAAGGAAAAGATTACCGCCGTTGCCAGAAACGGTAAACCCTATCTGACTCTTCATCTCATGGACAAGACAGGTGAAATCGAGGCAAGGGTGTGGGAGGACGTGGATTCCATCGGAGCGCTTTTCGAGAAGGATGATTTCATCCGCATCAGCGCCAAGGCTACCGTCTATCTGGGGAAAATGCAGCTTATCGTGTCAGGATTGTCGCGGGTTCCGGACGAACAGGTAAATATACCCGACTTTCTTCCGGAGGGGGAAAGCGACGTGGCGGAGTTACTGCAAGAGCTTTTCCGGTTGATCGAATCCTGTTCGGATTCCCACCTTCGCGCCCTGCTGCACGCGTTTTTCGATGATTCGGCCTTTCTGGAGCTCTACCGATCGGCGCCTGCGGCAAAAGGTATGCATCATGTCTATCTCGGTGGACTTCTGGAGCATTCACTTTCGGTTGCAAGGCTCATGGACAGGATCACGCCGCTTTATCCGGAACTGAACCGGGACCTGCTGCTCACAGGTGCGCTTCTCCATGATGTGGGAAAGGTTCGGGAGATGACATATCTCCGTTCCTTCGATTATACCGACGAAGGCAAGCTGGTGGGGCACATCTCCATAGGAGTGGAAATGGTCAATCAACGGATCCTTGGCATTGAAGGGTTTCCGGCGGAATTGGCGATGCTGCTCAAGCACATGATCCTTTCCCATCACGGACAGTACGAGTACGGTTCCCCAAAGCGCCCCAAGACCGTGGAGGCAACGGTCCTCAATTATCTGGATGACCTGGATTCCAAGATTAACGGTATCCGTACCCATATCCGGAAGGAGCCCGCGAACCAGTCGCGATGGACTGCCTATCACCGTCTTTATGATCGGTACTTTTTCAAGAATAACGGGCATTGTGAAGAGCCCCGCCATGAACCGGCCGACCCTCCTCGGCGGCGCCAGGTGGAGGAAAGACCGGAGAAACTCCGGTCAAAGGGTGATACAGGGTTTCGCAACAATCCTTTTGAAAAGCTTAAACAGAACAATCTTGATCTCTTCAGCGAAAGGTAAGAAATGATTTTTGAGACTGTTGTAGTGGGTCCGCTTATGGTCAACTGTTATGTGTTGGGTTGTCTTAATAGCAGGGAGGGCGTAGTGATTGATCCCGGAGACGACGCGGACAGGATACTGTCCGTTGTCTCACGGCATGGCCTCAAGGTGGTTGCGGTCATCAATACTCACGGTCATTTCGATCATACGGGCGGTAACCGGAGAATTGTGACCGAATGCGGAGCGGGTCTCTTAATTCATGAACTGGATGCTCCCATGCTTGCCCGGTCCGTGGATACCGCCGCCATGTTCGGCCTGTCGGCGGAAAATTCACCTCCCCCGACCGGCTTCCTCACGGATGGAGGAGATGTCCCATTCGGTGAACACCGCTTGCGTGTTCTCCATACACCCGGGCATACGCCCGGCGGCTGTTCCCTGTTTCTGGAGGGAAAGGTCTTTACCGGTGATACCCTGTTCGCTGATGCCGTGGGAAGGACCGACTTCCCCGGCGGTTCCGCCGCTGCGCTGGGAAAGAGCATCCGTGAAAAACTGCTGATTCTTCCAGATAATACGGTTGTTTATCCCGGGCATGGTCCGTCAACGACCATCGGCGGTGAACGGGAGCACAACCCTTACCTTTCCTCGTTGGGAGCAATCTAGGGGGCTGGTGTTTCCATGAAAGGCAAAGTTACCATCCTTGGTGTAACCGGCGGCATCGCGGCCTACAAGGCAGCGGAGCTGCTGCGTCTCTTCGTGAAGGCCGGCGCGGACGTTCATGTGGTCATGACGAAGGCCGCGCAACGCTTCGTGACCCCTCTCACCTTCCAGACCCTTTCCGGCAACCCCGTCCATACCAAGATGTTCAACCTCATAGACCAGCGGGAGATAGGCCATATCTCCCTTTCGGAACGGGCCGATATAATGGTTATCGCGCCGGCCACGGCGAATTTTATCGGCAAGGTTGCATCCGGCATCGCGGACGACCTCCTTACGACAACGGTTATGGCGACAAAGGCCCCGATACTTATTGCGCCGGCCATGAATACGGCCATGTACCATAATCCCATCTACCGGGAAAACGAAGAGAAGCTCAGGCGTCTGGGCTGCCATTTTGTCGACCCCTCGACTGGAATGCTTGCCTGCGGATGGGAGGGAGAGGGAAAGCTCCAGGAACCCGCCGTCATCTTCGAAGCTGCAGGTACGGTCCTTTCGCCCAAGGACTTTTGCGGTAGAACGGTCATCGTAACAGCGGGACCGACCCGTGAGGAGATGGACCCCGTGAGGTTCTTCAGCAATTATTCGTCGGGGAAAATGGGATATGCCATTGCCCGGGCGGCCCGGCGAAGAGGCGCGAGGGTTTCTCTCGTTACCGGCCCGGTTTCTCTTGCCGCGCCATGGGGAGTCGAAACCATTTCCGTAACATCGGCGCGGGAGATGCGTGAAGCCGTGCTGCGCCTTTTCGATTCGGCTGATGTGGTCATAAAAACGGCCGCTGTCGCGGATTACAGGCCTGAAGAGAGGTCTTCATCGAAGATAAGGAAGGGTGAAACACCGCTCACCGTAAAGCTGGTGAAAAATCCGGATATCCTCGCTGAACTGGGACGTAACAAGGGGGACTGTTTTCTGGTGGGATTCGCCGCGGAGACAGGGGATGCCGCTGAAAGCGCCGCCAGAAAACTTTCGGAAAAGAACCTGGATATGGTGGTTGGAAACGATGTGACGTGCGCCGGCGCGGGATTCGCGGTGGACACGAATATCGTGAAGATACTGACGCGTGATGGGCGTACGGAAGCTATGCCGCTGATGGGCAAGGATGAGTTGGCGGACGAGATCCTCGACAGGATTGCGGAGAGACTCGGTCAGGGGCGGAAAGAAGAGAATCGATAACTCTTTCTTTCCCTGTTTGTCGGATGGATCTGCTGCAGCAGGGCAGGCGCGCAGATGGACCGGCGCAGTTTAGGTTTCAACTCCTCAAGCTGATTAAATGCGTCGGCCTGTGTTATCTTTCCGCTTTTGTAGAGGATCCGGAGGTTTTTCCGAACTGCCTCCGCGGTTGCCAGCGCCCGTTCGCCTGTGGGGTCCGCGAGGAAATAGCGGGAGTTTTCACGGTTGTTCAGAAAGTCGAATACCGCTTCTTCGGAAAGGGCGGTATATTCCTGGCGGTCGTTTTCTTCCAGCACGTACCGCGACAGCGACGAAACGGTGCTTATGACACCCTGCCACTTTTCCATGCGCCCCAGGAGCAGGATTGAGTTGAAAATCCTTTTGTTTGTGGCAAACGAGAATAAGGTCTCGGAAAGCACTTTTCTAAGCAGGACATCATTCCGTTTGTAATGTCCGGTGGCAACCCTCTCTCCAACCTCCCATATCTTCTTGTCTACGGCGCTGTCGAATCGCATTTCCCAGTAGGTGTGCTTCATGGTGAGGGTCGAGAAGCTCAACATTATTTTGTAGGGCACAAAGTAGTTGTGCGCGACCGTGTCCGCGGCCAGGTGGGACAGGTAGCCCAGCGCGCAAGCCTCCTGTGACTTGACCGTTGTGTTGGAAAGGACTTTCAGGCCCATGGGCCATCGGTGGCAGTGTTGCAGGTAATGGGTGAATTTTTTGCCGATGGTGATGTCGGCCGCGATGCATCCATACAGGAAGTCCAGCGGATATTTTCCCAGCAGAGTCGCAACCGCCGGTGAAAGCGACTGAAGGTTGCCCAGTACGGTTGTACCGATCTGAAGATGGAAACCGGGCCCCCAGGCAAAGGCGTCGTGGGGGATAAGGAGAAGAAGGAGAAGAGCCGCCGCTATGATGAACATGTTCTACAGGATAGAGAATGCGCTGATGAATGTAAAGGGGTAACGAGTGGGCGAATCGGAACTTCAGTATCTGCTGTCGGCATTGCGGGGATATCTCGTCGATCTGCGTGAATCAGGCGTTGATGGGTTGCCTGTGTCGCCCTTTGTCCGGAAGGACGAAGAAGAAGGCGCGGGCATTCAGGAGAATCCCGTCGCTGAAACGTCTCCCCCCGCGGGAATGGTTGAATCCGTAACGGATACTCTGGATGCCATCAGAGGCGAGCTTGGCGAATGCCTTCGCTGCCCCTTGGGAAAATCCAGGACCAACCTGGTGTTCGGACGTGGGAACGGGAAGGCCAGGCTCGTTTTTGTTGGAGAGGCCCCCGGTCGGGAGGAAGACCTCGCCGGTGAGCCGTTTGTAGGTGAGGCGGGCCGCTTGTTGACGAAAATCATTCAGGCCATGGGGTTTGAGAGAGAACAGGTATACATCTGCAATGTATTGAAATGCCGTCCCCCTGGCAACCGCAATCCGAGGCCCGAGGAAATCAACGTCTGCGAGCCATTTCTCCGCAGGCAGTTGAGGGTTATCGGGCCCGAAGTGGTGGTGGCCCTGGGGACATTCTCGGCCCAGTCCCTTCTGCAATCCCGCGAGCCGATTTCCCGGCTCAGGGGGTGTTTCCATGACTACCACGGCATTGCTCTGATGCCCACCTTCCACCCGGCCTACCTGCTCAGGAATCCGGCCATGAAACGTCATGTCTGGGATGATATGCAAATGGTGATGAAGAGACTCGGCATGAAACGGACCTGACCCCTGCTATCCTATTCCGAGTATCACATCGGAAGCCTTGCAGAATGCGCAGCACCGCTTGCCTTCACTCAGAGACAGCCTCTGGGCGCTTTCGCAGGTGACAATGGCGCTGATGGTATTGCCTCCGGAAAGTTCCAGGATTACTTCGGTGTTTACCGCGCCTTCCATTATCTTCATCACTGTTCCCCAGAGTATGTTGCTGGTGCTCAGTTTCGCGGGGTCCAGATCTTTACCCAGAAGTATGGAACTGGACTTGATTATGGCGTAGACATCCCCTCCCTCTCGCAGTCCCAGGTTTTCGACACTGTCATTCGTTACGATGGATACCAGGTTGTCCCCGCCCCTTAAAGACAGGACGGCTTCCGAGTTGACCGCTCCCCTGGTCAGTTTTGAGATGGTGCCCGCAAAGATGTTCCGTGCGCTGACTTTCATGGATATCCTCTTGATGAATTTATAGAGTTCATGGGCTGAACCGACCCTTTTGGTTATGTTGGCCAGAAATTTCGTGTGTTCTTCCTCAATGACCCGGTATTTCTTTATTACCTCACGACCCTCATCGGTCAGGCGCGTGCCTCCTCCCGACTTGCCGCCCGCCATGCGGACGAACAGCGGCTTGTCGGAAAGATTGTTGATGGCGTCCATTGTATCCCAGGCGGTCTTGTAGCTTATGCCCACGGCCTTGGCTGCCTTGGTTATGGAACCATACTCATCTATCATTTCCAGAAGCCTTATCCTGTCGCTGCCGAGGTACTCCAGATTCTCCTTGCAGAGAGAAACTGAACCGGCAACTGCAATCTTCTTTACTTGTGTCATCATTTTCCCAACTTCTCCTTTGTGGTCATGATTGAGGTTGCGGAAAGGCCGCGGCTGTTTCCGAAAACATCCATCCGTCGACGGATTTTCACCGAGCTGCCAAGATTCAGGATGCTTTCCGCGAAACTCCTCGCCCTACCGACCCTTGCCGCGCTGTCCGCCACCTGCCTGATCAAATGCGGAACCGCCGGGTGGTTAGATAATAATACCGTGGCGGGTTTCACGCAGGTTGTGCGAATGGAGGATAAGGCTGCTAATGTCTCTCAGTGTCCGAGGTCCCAGGCTTACTAAATTCTCGCCCTGTATGACGTTTCATCCCCGACGGTATATTTTAGGAAGTATACGGCATTCAATAAACGAAGGAAAGATTATTCAATTCGATGCGGCATGGGAGGCTGATTTCTGGAAAAGGGGTCCTGTTTCTGATATAGTTTGCCAAAAATTGAACTCAGGGACTCGGAACAAACAGATATACCGTTTTATATCTCGTCTTCAGACCATCTTTGCCGACCCTTCAATCACAAAATCCTTGACGTAGCCCTGCTACGCCCGCGGTTTTGCTCGATCAGGAACGACAAATCCGGCCCGAATCTGAGCGTAAAACCTGGTATATCAGCTTCTTCCGATTACCTTATGGAGAGGAGGGGTTGAAATGGCTGATATATTTGAAGAAAGTCTTCAGAAGGGAATTTCCTGTATGGAGAGCGGTGACTATGCCAAGGCCGTTGAATGCTTTTCAAGCTGCATAGAGCTGAAGCCTCTGGAAGCCGAGGGGCATTTCATGATGGGTTCGGTCCTCGCTGAGCAGGGAAAGCTTGAAGAAGCCCTTGCGGCTTATGAAGAAGGCCTTCGCCTCGAACCCGGCAATACCGATTCTCTTACCGCGGTCGGGGACCTGCATTTTGAGGTGGGACGCTATGAGGATGCCATGGACGTATATCGGAAGGTCATTGAATTGAGCCCGGACGATCCTGACGGATATGTCAGCCTCGGTCTGGTATTCAACTCCATGGAAAAACCGGAGGAGGCCATCAAATCATATAACACCGCACTGAAAATGGACCCCGGCAATGTGTTCGCCCTGAATGCCCTTGGAGATGCCTATTATGGTTTGAACCAGAGGGACAAAGCCATCGAGGCATACCGGAGGGGGATCGAGATTGATCCGGAAGATGGCGCCGCCCACTTCAACCTCGGAGAGCTTTACTATGACATGGATGAGCTGGATGAAGCGGAAATGGAATGTCTGGCGGCCATACGTCTCGATCCGGCGTTTCCTCTTCCCTATCTGACCATGGGGAGCATCTGTCTCGATCAGGAAAGGATTGAAGAGGCAGTGGATTATTTCGAGCAGTACCTGCGGAAGGAGACGTCACCCAGGGCCGGTGAAATGATTCGTGAGGTCAGGGCGGTGCTGGAGGAATTGAAGGATGAAATGAAAGGCTAGGCGCTTAACATGTCTGGCCGGTTGAGGAGGGGCGCGGGAAATCACGCACCCTCCCTGCGTGCGGAAGCCGAAGATGTTTACCCGAGGAAACGAGCCAGCCGTGAGCGCTGTTTCTCGAGTTTTTCCTGCCCGTCTTCGATGGCCCTCAGAATCTCCTTTTTCGTTTCATGGGCAACATCCTTTCCTCTGTCTAGGATATCCGCGGTTTTTTCACCCACAGTGTCTACCATTCTGGATATGCTTTCGGAAAAATCGTCGGCGACTTCTTCGGCTCTCCTTTTCGCCTTCCTTGCATACCGCGAAATGTCTTTCCGGGTTGCCTTCCCTGATTGTGGGGCAAAAAGCAGCGCCACGCCAGCGCCTATGATTCCCCCGGCGATTAGAAGCAAAGCCCCTGCCTTCACGGTCGTTCTCCTGTCAGACATACGCACCTCCTTATGAGATTCCATTACCGCCAAAGTCTACCATTAAACAGACGCCTGGTAAACAGCGGGCGGGAAACTTATCATATCTCTGTCAGTAAAGGATCATGGCGTACTTTTGCCGTGTAGGTATTACTGCGCTGATAACGCCTGGTTAGATGAAAAAGAAGAAATTGACAGGTGTCTGGATTCCCGGTAAAAAGGTGCATTGCGGTTTCATTCAAGGCGAGCGCCGCGTCAGTGAAAGGAGCTCATGCTGACTGTTCCGGTGGTCAGTGGGGCATGAATTGATAAGGAACCATTGGAAATGGGGCGCAGGTTCTAGCCGTGTCGCGTCCGTTGGGGTGTTGCTTGTGAAAAGGGTTGTTCTGTGATTTTTGGCATCGGAGTTGATATAGTGGATGTCTCACGTTTCGAGCGGTTCCTCGCGGAGGGGAAAGACGCTATTTTCCAGCGCCTTTTCACCCCCGGGGAGAACGAATATTGCCGTGGCAGGAAAAAAAGCGCGCAGCATTATGCCATTCGTTTTGCCGCAAAGGAGGCCTTTTTCAAGGCAATCGGACTGGGTCTGAGAGACGGTATGTCCTGGCATGACGTGGAAGTGATTAATAACGACCTGGGCAAGCCGGATCTGGGACTTGGCGGAAGGTCGAAGGCCATCTTTAGTGAACTTCAGTTGAAAAATAGTTTTGTCTCCCTTTCCCATGACGGGACTTACGGTGTCGCCATGGTGGTTCTGGAGCGATAGGAAATGCTGATAGTCACGGCTGAAACTATGCGCATAGCGGAACGGCGAACCATGGATGAGTACGGGATCCCGAGCCGTGTTCTCATGGAGACCGCCGGCCGCGCGTGCGCGGATGAGGTTTTCGCGCGATGGGGCGTCGGAAGCGGAAAACGGGCGGCCATAGTCGCCGGCAAGGGGAACAACGGTGGGGACGGGTATGTCATAGCGCGTTCCCTGCTGGTTCGCGGATGGAGTGTCAGGGTCTTTGTCCTTGCAGTTCGGCAGGATATCGCCGGCGATGCCGAGGCAAACCTGGCCCTTCTTGATCCTTCCCTGGTAACCTTTTGCCCAGCGTCCGGAGATTTGACCCGATATTCGGAGATTTTTCGGAATGCAACCCTTGTTGTCGATGCACTGTTCGGAATCGGCCTCAATACTGAAGTATCAGGAGCACATGCCGAAGCCATAGGAATGATGAATGATTCAGGGCGGCCTGTCCTGGCCGTCGATATTCCCTCCGGTATCGACGCTTCCACCGGCCGTGTTCTGGGAATGGCGGTTTCAGCTGATACTACGGTAACATTCGGTTTCGCGAAAACCGGACATGTCGTATATCCGGGGCGGAAGCATGCCGGCAGACTTAGGGTTGTCGATATCGGGATACCCGGTGCCGTCCAAGAGTCATTAAAGTCATGTGAATTTGTCGATGTGGCCGCTGCGCGGCCCCTGATTAAATCCCGTGACCGATGCGGCCACAAGGGGGCATATGGCCACTGTCTCATCGTGGCGGGTTCAACGGGTAAAACCGGAGCGGCATGCCTTGCGGCAAACAGCGCGGTGAGAACCGGTTCCGGACTCGTCACTGTCTGCTGTCCGGCGAGCCTCAATGGGGTCCTCGAGGTCAAAACAACCGAGGCCATGACCCTTCCCCTGGAAGACGGGGGAAAGGGTTTTCTCCGTTCCTCAAACCGTGACACGATCCTGCGCGCGGCCCAGGGGAAGGATTCCCTTGCCATCGGTCCGGGGCTCTCTCGCGAGGCCGAGACTGTTGACTTGGTTAGGCGTATTGTTATGGCTTCGACGATTCCCGTGGTGGTGGACGCGGACGGTCTCAATGCAATTGCCGAAGACGTGGCGATTCTGAACAACACAGCCTCTCCCGCACTTATTCTTACGCCCCACCCGGGCGAGATGGCAAGGCTTTGCGGATTGTCCGTATCGGCCATTGAAGATGACAGGATCTCCATCGCCAGGTCTTTTGCGGTTCAATATGGAGTCTTTCTGGTACTGAAGGGCGCGGCGACGGTAATTGCCTCACCGGAAGGCGCCATTGCGATAAACGGAAGCGGTAACCCGGGGATGGGCTCCGGAGGAATGGGCGACGTTCTGACGGGTATCGTCGTGTCGCTTCTCGGGCAGAAGTATTCTCCGTGGGACGCGTGCCGCCTTGGGGTGTTCCTCCACGGTTTCGCCGCCGACCTGGCCGCGCGGGAGAAAGGGGAAATCGGTATTTCCGCCACGGACGTTCAGGAGAGGCTTCCATTGGCATACAGGGAAATACTTCAGCCGTGAAATGACTGTATCTGAAAATACCTGACGAAAGATGAAAAGGTTTTGTCAAATGAACCGGCCTGATTGCTCGGGCTCAAAGAACGCTTTGCCGAACCATCGGGTTTGCGGCGGCAGGGAGAAAAAAATGCTTACAGCCAGTGACATTATGACCAGGGAAGTTGTTTCGGTTTCCAGGGATACCTCTATCCGCGAACTGGCCGAGATTTTCACAAATCACCACATCGGGAGCGTTCCGGTCGTTGACTCCGAAGGGGTGCTTGTCGGAATCGTTACCGAGTCCGACCTGATTGAGCAGGACAGAAATTTTCATATTCCCACGGTCATTTCCCTGTTTGACTGGGTTATCTACCTCGAGAGCGACAAGAAATTTGAAAAAGAACTGAACAGGATGACAGCCAGGACCGTGGGGGAAATCTGCACCCCGGAGGTTCTGACGGTCACTCCGGCAACTCCGGTTAGCGAGATAGCGGATATCATGACAGCGCGGAAGATTCATTCGCTTCCAGTAATAGATGGAAGTAAGCTGGTGGGGATGGTTTCCCGTATCGATCTTATCCGAAGCATGGTCCGCTAGGGGGATGGCGCTTCTTTTCAGCAACAGCGTGGAAGAAACCCTTGCCATTGGTGAGCGTCTTGGACGCTTGGCAAGCCCGGGTGATTTTATCGCTTTGACGGGAGATCTGGGTTCAGGCAAGACAAACTTCGCCCAGGGGGTTGCACGAGGTCTGGGGGTAGATCCCCGCGTCTGCGTAACAAGCCCGTCTTATACCCTGCTTAATGAGTACAGTGGACGGATTCCCCTTTATCATTTTGATCTCTATCGCCTAGGCGGAGACGCTGACATCCTTGACCTTGGCTTTGATGAGTATTTTTACGGTCGCGGGGTCTGTCTGGTGGAATGGGCCGACAGGTTGGGACTCGAACTTCCGGACGAGTATCTGAAGATCGTCTTTGTCTGTACCGGCGATACATCCAGAACCCTGGAACTTGTCCCTTGCGGGGAGTGTTACGAGAAACTTGTATGGGAACTTGCTTCCGAGTGCTGAACAGATTGCGTTTGACCTGAAGCGTCGCTTGTTGGTGTGCAATTCAGACAATAACTGGAAACATAAGGGTTCCGGATTCAACTAAACAGGATGGGAGACGGGAAATGGCTCTAGTTGTGCAGAAATACGGGGGCACGTCGGTTGGCAGCGTCGAGCGGATTCGAAATGTCGCCAGGCGGGTCGCCAAAGAGTATGATGCCGGGAATAAGCTTGTCGTCGTTGTTTCAGCCATGTCAGGGGAAACGAACAAGCTTGTCGCGCTGGCCCAGGAGATATGTGAATTTCCAGACAGCCGGGAGTATGACGTACTCGTGGCCTCGGGTGAGCAGGTCACGATCGCTCTTCTGTCCATCTGCCTCAAATCCATGGGGTATAATGCCAAGTCATATCTGGGGCACCAGGTACCCATAGTAACTGACAGCGCCTTCAGCAAGGCCCGTATTGACAGGATTTGCGACAAGAAGATACGTGGGGATCTGGACTCCGGAACCATAATAATAGCGGCCGGCTTTCAGGGCGTAGATAAGGATGGCAACATTTCTACCCTTGGCCGGGGTGGATCCGATACCTCGGCCGTAGCGTTGGCGGCGGCCCTGAAAGCTGATGTCTGTGAGATCTTTACTGATGTGGACGGCGTTTACACTACGGATCCCAATATCTGTTCCGACGCAAGAAAAATAGATCGGATTTCATACGATGAGATGCTAGAGCTTGCCAGTCTCGGCGCCAAGGTTCTGCAGATCCGTTCTGTCGAGTTTGCCAAGAAATACAACGTGGATGTCCATGTACGTTCGAGCTTCAACGATAATCCGGGAACCCTGGTTACCAAGGAGGATAGTGAAATGGAGTCGATTCTCGTCTCTGGAATTACCTATGCAAAAGATGAAACAAAAATTGCGGTTATGAGGGTCCCGGACAAGCCTGGGATCGCGGCCAGGCTTCTGTCGCCGCTCTCGGCGGCTAACATCTCGGTTGACATGATCGTACAGAATGTCAGCGAGGAGGGTTACACCGACTTTACATTCACCGTGTGCAAGGCCGATTTCAAGAAGGCCCTCATGATTACCAAGGAAGCCGCGGCCGAAATAAACGCCAGAGACGTTATCACAGACGAGAACATCTCCAAGATTTCCATTGTGGGCCTCGGAATGCGCAGCCACGCCGGGGTTGCCACCAAGATGTTTGAGACCCTTGCCGAGGAGGGTATAAATATCCAGATGATCTCGACCTCGGAGATCAAGATTTCCGTCATTGTTGATGCTAAATACACCGAACTTGCCGTCCGCGTCCTGCATGACGTGTTCGGTCTGGCCGGTAAGGATGTCAAGCCGGAATAGAAGAATTATCTTAACGTTAGGGACTCGGAACAAACAAATATACCGTTTTACATCTCATCTTCAGACCATCTTTGCCGCCCCTTCAATCACAAAATCCTCGACGTAGCCCTGCTACGCCTGCGGTTTTGCTCAATCAGGAACGACAAATCCGGCCCGAATCTGAGCGTAAAACCTGGTATATCAGCTTCTTCCGAGTCCCTTAAAGGTGACGTATGAGCCAGATAAAGCTCTATGATACAACACTTCGCGATGGCACCCAGGCAGAGGATATATCCCTGCTTGTCGAAGACAAGATCCGTATCGCCCACAAGCTTGACGAGATGGGAATCCATTATATCGAGGGTGGATGGCCGGGGAGTAATCCAAAGGATGTTTCTTTCTTCAAAGAGATAGGAAAAGAAAAGCTCATCCGGGCAAAGGTCGCGGCATTCGGCTCGACCAGAAGGGCAAAGACGACACCGGACAAGGACCAGAACATCCGTACCCTTGTGCAGTCCGAGGCCGATGTGGTTACCATCTTCGGAAAGACATGGGATTTTCAGGTGCGGGAGGCGCTCCGTATCTCCCTCGAAGAGAACCTGGAGTTGATCTTTGATTCCCTGGAATACCTCAAGGGCCGTGTGGGTGAGGTCTTCTATGATGCCGAACATTTTTTCGACGGTTATAAGGCGAACCCTGATTATGCCCTTAAAACCCTGAAGGCCGCGGAGGAGGCAAAAGTCGACTGCATTGTCCTGTGTGACACCAATGGCGGTACAATGCCTTATGAGATAGAGGACATCACAACCGAGATACGGAGGCATATCGCAACCCCTCTGGGCATTCATACCCATAACGATTCCGAGTGCGCGGTGGCCAACACCCTTGCTGCGCTTCATAGTGGAGTCGTGCATGTACAGGGGACGATAAACGGTTTCGGGGAGAGGTGCGGCAACGCGAATCTCTGTTCGATTATTCCGGCGATCAAGCTGAAAATGAAAAAGGACTGTATCTCCGACGAGCAGATGAGAAGGCTGGCCGAGATATCACGTTTCGTGTACGAGCTTTGCAACCTGTCGCCGAACAAGCATCAGCCGTACGTCGGGAAGTCCGCATTCGCCCATAAGGGGGGAGTGCACGTCAGCGCCATACAGCGTCACCCGGAGACATACGAGCACATCAGACCGGAACTTGTCGGCAATGCCACCCGCGTTCTTGTCTCGGATCTTTCCGGGCGCTCGAACATCCTCGCAAAAGCTGAAGAATTCAATATAAATCTGGACAGCAAAGACCCGGTGGCAATGGAAATCCTGGATAATATCAAGGATATGGAAAACCGGGGCTATCAGTTCGAGGGGGCGGAGGCCTCATTCGAGCTCCTTATGAAGCGTGCTCTGGGCACACACCGTAAATTTTTCTCCGTTATGGGGTTCCGTGTCATTGATGAAAGGCGGCACGACGATCAGAAGCCTCTTTCGGAAGCAACCATCATGGTAAAGGTCGGTGGAAGAATAGAGCACACTGCCTCCCAGGGGAATGGACCGGTGAATGCTCTGGATAATGCGCTGCGGAAGGCCCTGGAAAAGTTCTATCCGCGACTTAAGGAAGTAAAGCTGCATGATTACAAAGTCAGGGTATTGCCTGCCGGACAGGGCACGGCTTCAGTAACCAGGGTTCTTATCGAGTCCGGCGACAGGGAAAACCGTTGGGGAACGGTAGGAGTATCGGACAACATTATTGAAGCCTCCTACCAGGCGTTGATAGACAGCGTGGAGTATAAGCTGCACAAGGTAGACGAGGAGGATAGACAGAAGAAATGAGCGAGCGCCATCATCGCTTCGTTCTCTGTATCGTTGCGTTGGTGCTTGCGTTAATGCTTATGGCAAAGAGTCGGGGTATCTTCCGCTGGGAAGACACCCCGGCTCTTTTTTTGCCTGAAGGTACTCCCCCGTCCGGGAAGGTTACGATTCGTATAGATGGAAACGTTGTAAATCCAGGTATATATCAGTATCGTCACGCTGCTGATACAAAAACCGTCATGAAAATGACGGTTGCGGGCCAAGACACCTGTGGCGAGGAAGACTCATTCTTGAACCATGGCATCAACAGCGGGGATGTGGTTTGGGTAGTTCGAAAAAAAGGAAATCTTCTTGAAATTGAAAAGAAAAGCATGTCGACAAGTGAAAAAATGATCCTCGGGATTCCTTTGAATCCGAATAAGATGACGGTTGAGGACTGGGTGAAACTTCCGGGAATCGGCCCTGCCACTGCGGAAAGGATTGTTGAGGATCGTCAAAATAATGGCGATATAGTTAATCTGGAGGAGTTGGACAGGGTGCCCGGGATAGGAAAAGCAAAAATAGGACAAGTGAAAAAATTTTTTAAAAATTGACTAATATATTGGATTTTCTATGAAAATATCCCATTTTTGATCGTTGGCGACGAACCGTCGGAAATGTGCAAACCAGATTGGCATGCATGATGTAGTAGTTCCCGTACCTGGTAATAATGAATACTTCAAGGGAGGGATCGATATGCAATGTCCAAAATGCAAAGGGCTGATGTTTTCAGAAAAGTATTTCGATTATGTTCGATCTTTTTACGCATGGAAATGTACCGGGTGCGGGGAATTGCTGGATACCACCATATTATCCAATAGAG
Organism: uncultured Geobacter sp.; assembly: GCA_964517595.1. Taxonomy (GTDB): domain Bacteria; phylum Desulfobacterota; class Desulfuromonadia; order Geobacterales; family Geobacteraceae; genus RPRC01. The sequence continues at coordinate 22,977 of CAZFCG010000029.1, forward strand.
CGCGCAGAAATGATTTTTTCATCGGTTAGAATGTCGTAAGTCACCTCTTTAGCTATCCTACAGGTTCAACTTCCTGAACAGATGAGGCGGATGATGTCGCGCGAGGGTTCTCAAGCCATCGGATAAAGAATCCAAAGGCTTGCGCGTGATGTGTCCGCCGATTCGTTATCCAGCCAGTATGTTAATCCACCCGGGTTTGTTTCCGGAAATCTCCAGTGTTCATGATTCAATTGAATCGGATGCCGTTAAATGAATAAGTATCCTATTCTCCTATTATCTTCACAAGTACCCGTTTTTTTCTCCTACCGTCGAAATCTCCATAAAAAATCTGTTCCCATGGTCCCAGGTCAAGGTCGTAGTCAGTTACCGCTACAACAACTTCGCGACCCATGATCGTTCTTTTCAGATGGGCGTCGGCATTGTCTTCACATCCGTTGTGGCGATACTGGGAATAGGGTTTTTCCGGGGCGAGCATTTCCAGCCACTCTTCGAAATCCAGGTGCAACCCCGGTTCGTCGTCATTGATAAAAACGCTGGCGGTGATATGCATGGCGTTGCATAACACGAGGCCATCCTTGATCTCGCTTTCAGTCACGCACTCCCGAACCTGATGGGTGATGTTTATGAAATCCCGTCTCTTGCTGATCTCGAACCATAGTTCCTTTCGATAGTGTTTCATGAAATCACCTCCCGCATGGTCTTGCTTAATCTATGTTTTTTTGAAAATAGAACGACAGGGAATTCAGTTCAAGGGCTGTCAGTGAACCAAAATCCGGTTTGGAAGAATAGACGCAACCATTGTCAAGAAGTATTTCGCCTGTTCCCGCCGACGCCAATATGGCCTCTCTTGTCACTGGCGTGTGGCCTGATATTACGGCTTTGCCAGCGATATTACTGACTTTAGCGCTACTATCAGGACGGCTCCAAAGCATTGTATCCATGTCGCTGAACGGATCGTCAGCGTCACGGTTCAGGCCGGCGTGTACAAGGATATAGTCATCCAGTTCGATAAAATATTTGAGTCCCGCGAAAAAACTCTTGTACAAGGAAGGCAAGTCGCAGGGTGTGTCAATGCCGAAGCTTTCCAGGGTCGTCCTGCCACCGTTCAGCATCCAGACACGGTTGCAATCCGGGTTTGAGCAGGCGCGAAGGATCATCTCCTCGTGGTTGCCTCGAAGGGTGTGCAGGGCATATCCACTTTTTTTGAGATAGATGATGCGGTCGACGACTTCCTTGCTTCTCGGTCCGCGATCTATATAATCGCCGAGGAGGAAAAGGGTGTCGCTCTTCCTGAGATGAAGGACATCCCTTAACAGCGCCTCCAATGAGCGGGCGCAGCCATGGATGTCAGGTATTACAAAACGGCGACCAGTCATGGGATGTGGTTCCAAAAAAACATTCGAGTATCCTTCAATTGAAAAAAAAGAGGCCGAATGAACGGTATGGCGCAACAGTATCGCAATTTTCCATCTTTGAAAAGGACGTAAAGTTGGAAAGATATTCTTGCACAGGCAAAATAGAAGACGATTGGGAACCGTCTGTACGGGTATCCCGACAGCAAAACACCTCTTCCGAGCGAAACCCTGCATTATTGAAGCATTGTCAACCATCTGAAGAACGATGCGATAAAAAAACATAGCAATGTTCCTGATACCGGAATTGCCTTGACATGGGAATCGAGAGGTGGACATGGTCCAGTGCGACAGGCGAAACCAGACTCCGGATCGTTTGAGGTTGAAATGAAAAAAAAACTGCTATTCATTTTATTGGGAGTCTTTCTCGCTGCTGGAATAGCCTATCTGGTTTTCGCGAGGAAACCCGCTCCCTCATTTTCGACGGCACGAATTGACCGGGGTGACATAGTGGCTACGGTTTCTTCTACCGGCACTCTTAACGCGGTAACTACCGTTCAGGTCGGAACCCAGGTGTCCGGCACCATCGATAAGCTCTTTGCGGATTATAATTCTATTGTGAAACAAGGGCAGGTGATTGCCCAGATAGATCCCTCCATCCTGAGTTCCCAGGTTGAACAGAGCCAGGGCAACTATCAAAGCGCGGTAGCAAATCTTGCCAAAATGAAGGCCTCGGCGCGTGACGCCAACAGAACCCTGGAGCGGAACAGGCAATTGCTCAGGGAAGGGATTGTGTCGCAAGGAGACTTCGATTCCGCGGAAACCAGATTCCATGAAGCAACCTCCGCTGTCAGGGCCGCTGAAGGTAGTGTTATGCAGACACGGGGCGCTTACAGACACGCGCAAACGAATCTGCGCAATGCCACGATACGGTCTCCTGTAGACGGCATTGTCGTGTCCAGAAATGTTGATGTCGGACAGACCGTTGCCGCGTCATTTCAGACTCCGACCCTTTTTACCATTGCCCAGGATCTGACCAAGATGCAGATCAACACCAGTGTCGATGAAGCGGACATCGGCAAGGTGAAGGTAGGACAGCCCGCCGTGTTTACCGTGGACGCCTATCCTGACATGAGGTTCAGTGGGGTTGTGTCCCAGGTCCGGATCGCTCCTGTAATCACACAGAATGTGGTAACTTATGACGTGGTGATTATCGTGGAAAACAGGGACTTGAGCCTAAAGCCGGGCATGACGGCAAACGTGGGCATTGAGGTTATGCGAAAGGACAATGTTCTGAAGATACCCGCCGCGGCGTTGCGCTTCAAACCTTCCATGGCCGGGAGTGATGGGAAAAGGAAGTCTACGGCCGCCAGGAGAGGCGGAAGCGCCTCGGCGGGCCAGAGGGTTTTTATACTGAAAGAAGGCAGGCCGGTTCGAATCCCCGTGCAAACCGGGGTGTCGGACGGCTCGTTCGTGGAACTGGTCAGTGGAGATCTGAAATCCGGCGGTGAAGTGATAGTCGAACAGGCCCTTCCCGCCAGGAAAGCAAATACGGGCACGGGAGTGAGAGGTATGCGGGGACCGAGGTTCTAGATGGGAGAGACCGTAGTCAGCGCAATGGATCTGTGCAAGGTTTACTGCATGGGGGAGCAGCGGGTAGATGCCTTGAAGAGTGTTTCCCTGGAGGTGGAAAGGGGTGACTTTGTCGCGATCATGGGGGCGTCAGGGAGCGGCAAATCCACTTTCATGAACATTATCGGGTGCCTGGACGTTCCCAGTTCCGGAACCTATCTTCTGGAAGGAGAGGATGTGAAAGGGGTGTCCGGCGATGCCCTGGCTGATATCAGAAACAAGAAGATAGGTTTCGTGTTTCAGGGATTCAATCTTCTTCCGCGCACATCGGCGCTGGAAAATGTGGAGCTCCCCCTTGTCTATGGAAAAATTCCCCATGCCGTGAGGAGGGAAAAGGCCCTTGCCGCATTGTCGCTGGTGGGTCTGGCTGAGCGGGCGGATCACACCAGCAACCGGATGTCCGGAGGGCAGCAGCAACGCGTGGCAATCGCAAGGGCTCTGGTGAACGAACCGGCGCTCATTCTGGCGGACGAACCCACCGGCAACCTGGATTCACTTACCAGCGTGGAAATCATGGCCATCTTTCAGAAACTGAACAGACAGGGGATTACCATCATTATGGTGACCCACGAGCCGGATATTGCTGCCTTTACCAGGAGAAACGTGGTATTCAGGGACGGCCGCATTATTTCCGATACCCCGGTAAGGTCCCAGGAGGATGCGGATGAGGTGAGGAGGAGGATGTGATCGAGTTTCTGATGAGTCTCAAGATTGCCCTGCGGGCCCTCAGGACCAACAAGATGCGCTCCTTTCTGACCATGCTGGGAATCATTATTGGAATTGCCTCGGTTATTGCCATGGTGGCCATCGGCGCCGGCGCAAGCAAGATTATTTCCGATCAGATAGCCAGTGTCGGAAGCAATATCCTTCTGGTCCTTCCCGGTTCCAGGACCAGTGGCGGCATGCGTCTCGGGCACGGCAGCACGCCGACCCTTACCTATGATGACGCAAAGGCCATCAGGAAAGAGTGCCCTTCCGTTGCCCTCGCCGCGCCGGTGGTCCGCGGCGCCGCGCCGGTGGTGTACGGGAACATGAACTGGTCAACCTCCATTATGGGGATAACGCCGGAATACCTGGCGGTCAGAGACTGGAGGGTCGAGGCCGGGAGGAGCTTCATCCATTCGGACGTGGAATCGGCGGCGAAAAACTGCCTTATCGGACAGAGTGTCGCCGAGAATCTTTTCGGGGCCGAAGACCCGGTAGGCAAGATTATCCGGGTCAAGAAACTTCCCTTCACAGTGGTGGGAGTCATGGACGCCAAGGGCCGTTCTCCTCAGGGGGGGGATCAGGACGACATCGTCTTTGTGCCGCTCCCTACCGCCCAGAGAAAGCTCTTCGGAAGCCAGTTCCCGAATTCCGTCAGTCAGATCATGATCCAGGCGATAACTGAAGACGAACTGGGCAGGGCTCAGACCCAGGTTGAGGCGCTTCTCACCCAGCGGCACAAGATAGGTCCCGGGCGCGACGCGGATTTCACCGTACGGAACCTGACCGAACTTATGGCGGTCGCGGAGGAGTCGTCAAAGGCGATGTCCCTGCTGCTCGGCGCCGTTGCCTCCATATCCCTCATTGTGGGAGGGATAGGCATCATGAACATCATGCTGGTTTCCGTCACGGAGCGCACAAGGGAAATAGGCATACGCATGGCAATAGGCGCCAGGAGGAAGGACATTCTTCTTCAATTTCTTACGGAGGCGGTATTGCTGACATTTATCGGGGGATTGATAGGGATGGCCCTCGGAGTGGGCGGCGCCAGGCTAGTGTCAGTGATCTTTGAGTGGCCAACCCTGATTTCCATAAATGCAATTGCCATGGCCTTCGGTTTCTCGGGCGCAATCGGTGTTTTTTTCGGCTTCTATCCCGCCCGGAAAGCCGCCTCCCTCAATCCTATCGAGGCATTGCGATACGAGTGATGACACATGAAGAATTCTGACGATTAATGGAGAAAGGATTCCCGATGCTTTATGGAAAAAGAGCGTTACCATGTCTGATGGCGCTGGCGCTGTATTATGCCTGCTTTTCCGGGTACGCCCTTGCCGGTGATGCGCCCCTGAATCTTACCCTGAAACAGGCTGTCGGCATGGCGGTGGAAAAAAACCTGGAAGTCAGGGCGGAGCTTTATAATCCGGCCATGAACGAGGCTGAGGTCAGAAAGAACCGGGGTATTTACGACCCGTTGCTCAATCTGTACACCAATTATCAGCATTCAACGACACAGTCTGAAAACTCCCTGCTTTCAGGCGGGAACCGCCGGCAGAAAAACTACCAGGCCAACGCCGGAGTGAGCCAGCTTGTGCCCGTGGGGGGGACTGTGGGGCTGGCCTTTGAAAACCTCTGGAATAACAATAATTTCGATACAACCCGCGCTCTGAACGAGTATTGGAGATCACAGTTGACCCTCAGTTATACCCAGCCGCTTCTCAAGAACTTCGGAAGAGACGCGACCGAACTGGGAATAGCCGTCGCCCTGAACAACAAGGAGGCGTCACTGGAGGAGTTCCAGGGCAAGCTCATGGACGTTGTCGCCAGAACCCGGACAGCCTATTATACCCTCTTCAGCCTCAGGGAGAACCTGGAGGCCAGGAAGAACGCTCTGACGCTCGCTGAAAAAATACTTGACGAGACCAAGGGAAGGGTACGGGCGGGCGTGCTCCCGGCTATGGAGATTCTGAACGCTGAATATGGCGTTTCCCTGAGGGAAAAGGAGCTGATAGACGCGGAAAAGTCCGTGAGAGATCAGGTGGACGTGGTTCGGAACCTGCTTCAGATAGACGGAAACAAAGAGGTGGTTCCCCTGGATCCGCCTGACAGGACGGAGTATCCGGTAAAGGAGGATGAGGCCATCTCCAGCGCCCTGGAGAGGCGTCCTGATTTACTGGCCATGAGAACGAATATTCGCACGGCCGATCTTCAGACCCGTGTGGCCCACAACCGCATCATGCCTGATCTGGCCTTTGTCGGAAGCGCTGCGCTCACCGGCCTCGGGAGAGATTACGGGCGGGACATGGAAAAGATCGGGACCGCTGAGTATCCGGTATGGGAGGTGGGACTGCAATTCAGCTATCCAATAGGAAATCGTGATGCGAAAAACACCTACATAAAGAGCAGGCTCAACTCGGAGCAGGCGCGGGTCAGGCTCAAGAACATGGAGGACACCATCAGAAACGAGGTAAAAATAGCCGTGCGCGGGATTCGTGCCAGCTATCTTCAGCTGAACGTGGCTGACAGGGGGTATCTCTATGCCGAAGAACGTCTGCGCGCCTATATAAAGAAGAATGAAGTCGGTCTTGCTACGACAAAGGAAGTCATAGATGTCCAGAATGATCTCATCTCGGCCAGGACGAATCAGATCAAGGCCCAGGCGGAGTATACCATTGCCATCGGCCATCTCTGGAAGGTCACCGGCGAACTGCTGGAGCGGGAAGGCATTGCACTGGAGGTAAGGAAAGCCGATGCTCTCTATGAAGCAAACAGCAGGTAGACCGGACATGGTGTGTAAGGGAAGAAAATCATCGGCTTTCATTCTTGTCATGGGACTTCTCCTGGCGCTTGCGGCTCAGATGCTCCTTGCTTCCTGCTCCGCGCGCAAGGAGCCGGCGAAGAGCCGGGC
>CAZFCG010000029.1:29585-37226 GCA_964517595.1 uncultured Geobacter sp.
GTTCCGGTCAGGGTCGCCATGGCTGTGCGCAAGAGTGTCCCCGTGCGGATCCGCGCCATCGGAAACGTTGAGGCGTATGCTTCCGTTTCCGTCAGATCGCAGGTGACGGGTATGCTGGAACAGGTGCATTTTAAGGAAGGGGCGGATGTCAGGAAGGGGCAACTGCTGTTTTCCATTGACAGACGTCCCTATGAAGCAGCGGTCAGGCGGGCGAAAGCGGCTCTGGCGCGGGATGCGGCCCAGGAAAGATTCTCGCGCGTACAGACAGGGAGATACGCCGAACTTCTGAAGGAAGGAATAGTCACCCGGGACCAGCACGACCAGCTTGCCGCCAACGCGGAGTCTCTGGCGGAGTCCGTGCGGGCGGGGAGGGCGTCGCTTGATGACGCGCTTCTCCAGTTGGGTTACTGCTCCATTCGCTCCCCTATTTCCGGGAGAACCGGCAACCTGGTGGTTCAGCGGGGCAACCTGGTGAAGGCCAACGACGCGCTGGCGCTGGTTACCATAAACCAGGTTTCTCCTGTTTATGTCAATTTCTCCGTCGCCGAGAAGGAGCTTGCGGCAATCAGGAAGTATGCTGCTTCCGGAACGTTGAAGGTGGAGGCGTTCCTGACGGAAACCGGCCAAAGGGAAAAGGGCGTCCTCAGTTTTATCGATAACAGCGTGGACGCCCAGACCGGTACGATTCGAATCAAAGGCGAGTTCGCCAACCGGGAACAAAACCTCTGGCCGGGACAGTTCGTTACCGTGTTCCTGACCCTGAAGACTATCTCCGACGCTGTGGTTGTGCCTTCCCGCGCGGTTCAGACCGGACAGTCAGGATTGTACGTGTTCGTGGTCAAGCCGGGTGGCGGTCTGGACATGCGGACTGTCACCACCGGAGAAATTCATGACGGCGATACAATTATATCGAAAGGCCTGGCGCCGGGGGAGACCGTGGTGACCGATGGTCACCTGCAATTGTCGCCGGACTCGGTGGTCTCGGTCAAGCGGGAAATCGTGAACGGGAAGGCCGCTGACCGATGAATGGCACGGCGCTTTTCATTAAACGTCCGGTCATGACAACCCTCGTCATGGCGTCCATTCTCATTTTCGGTCTGTTTGCCTACAGGCTGCTCCCCGTCAATGATCTCCCGAACGTTGACTTTCCCACCATCCAGGTGACGGCCAATCTTCCGGGGGCAAACCCGGACACCATGGCGTCTGCTGTCGCCACTCCCCTGGAGAAGCAGTTTTCCACCATTGCCGGTATCGATTCGATGACATCGACGAATGGAAACGGATCTACCAGGATTACCATACAGTTCGATCTCTCCCGCGATATCGACGCAGCCGCGCAGGATGTGCAGGCCGCCATTTCCAGCGCTTCCCGTCAGTTGCCCCACAGCATGCCGGCGCCTCCTTCCTTCCGGAAGGTGAACCCGGCCGATCAGCCGATCATCTATCTAGCGCTCAGTTCGCGGACCCTGCCCCTGTATATTGTCAATGAATACGCGGAAACCGCCGTTTCCCAGCGCATCTCCATGCTGTCCGGTGTGGCGCAGGTGCAGGTGTTCGGGGCGCAGAAGTACGCGGTCCGCGCCCAACTCGACCCGAAGGCGCTCGCTTCCCGGGGGATAGGCATCGATGAGGTCTCTTCGGCTCTTTCCTCTGCCAATGTAAACCTGCCTGTTGGTACCTTCAGTGGTAAACGCCAGGCCTTTACCATCCAGGCCGCCGGCCAGCTGTACAACGCCGACGCGTTCCGTCCGGTTGTCGTTGCCTACCGCAATGGTACACCGGTGCGGCTTCAGGAACTGGGCAAGGTCATAGACGGCGTGGAAAACGACAAGGTGGCAAGCTGGTTCAACAATACCCGTGCCGTCGTGCTTGCTGTACAGAGGCAGCCAGGCACCAACACCATTGAGGTGGTGGACGCTATAAAGGACCTCCTGCCCGGATTTCGTTCCCAATTGCCCGCTTCGGTGGACCTTGATATCATTTATGACCGTTCCATATCCATACGGGAATCGGTCTCCGATGTGACGTTCACACTTGCGCTGACCGTATTTCTGGTGGTGCTGGTAATCTTTCTTTTTCTGCGCAATACGCCCGCCACCCTGATCCCGAGCCTGGCGTTACCCTTCTCCCTCATCGGGACCTTTGCCGCCATGTACCTCATGGGGTTCAGCATCAACACCATATCCTTGCTGGCCCTGACCCTTTCAGTCGGCTTTGTGGTTGATGACGCCATTGTCATGCTGGAAAACATCGTGCGGCACATGGAACAGGGTGAAAGCGCAATGGACGCGGCGCTGAAGGGGTCGCGGGAGATCGGATTCACCATTGTGTCCATGACACTCTCTCTGGTGGCTGTATTTATCCCGGTGCTTTTCATGGGCGGGATTATGGGGCGGCTGCTGCATGAATTCGCCGTTACCATAAGCATGGCGATTCTCATATCTGGTTTCGTTTCCCTGACGCTCACCCCCATGCTCTGCGGCAGGTTTCTCAGACCGGTCACGCCGGAAAGACACGGCCGTCTCTATGAAGTTATGGAACGCTTTTTCCAGGGTATGCTGCGCGTCTACGAGAAATCCTTGCGGGCGGTCCTGGAACGGCGACGTATTACAGCCGCATGCGTGGTTGTGCTCACCCTGGCGACAGTCTGGCTGTTTGTCGCTATACCAAAGGGGTTTCTGCCCACTGAAGATACCGGACAGATATTCGTCTTCACCGAGGCGGCCCCTGGCATCTCCTTTGAAGAGATGAAGGAAAAGCAGGGGCAACTGGCTGCTATAGTCGGCGCGGATCCCGATGTCGCCGCATTCATGTCTTCGGTAGGTTCGGGGGGCGCCGGCGGTTCATTCAACTCGGGCCGCATGAATATCCGGTTGAAGCCCCGCCATGAAAGGAAACTGTCTTCGGATGAGATAATCCGGAATTTTCGTAAACTGGCCGCTGCCGTGCCCGGAATCAGGATGTTCCCGCAGAATCCACCCGCTATCCGCATAGGCGGCAGGCTGACCAAGAGTCAGTACCAGTATACCCTGCAGAGTCCGGATACGGAGGCGTTGTATGCCGGCGCCGCTGCGCTGGAAGAGAAGATGAAGGCCCTTCCCCAGCTTCAGGATGTGACCAGTGATCTGCAGATGAACAATCCTCGGGTGAACGTGATTATGGATCGGGACAAGGCCTCGGCCCTGGGGATTTCCGCGGAGCGTATCGAGGATACCCTCTATTACGCATACGGTTCCCGCCAGGTTTCGACCATCTATGCCCCAAACGACCAGTTCCAGGTCATTCTGGAACTGGAAGATGAATACCGCGCGGACCCCTCCTCTCTTGAACTGCTGTATATACGTTCCGATGAAGGGAGGCTGGCGCCTCTTGATACACTGGCGCGGGTTACAAGGGACTTGGGGCCTTTGACCGTAAATCACCAGGGCCAGTTGCCGGCCGTAACCATCTCCTTCGATCTGGAGCCGGGGGTCGCCCTAGGTGACGCCGTACCCGCTGTTGAAGAATTGGCCCGGAAAACACTCCCTCCGAACATCAGCGCCGGCTTTCAGGGCGCGGCCCAGGCATTCCAGGCATCGACGAAGGGACTGTGGATTCTTCTGCTCGCGGCAATTCTGGTTATTTACATTGTGCTGGGAATCCTTTACGAGAGTTTCATCCACCCCGTAACCATACTTTCCGGCCTTCCCGCCGCAGGTTTCGGAGCGCTGGCTACACTTATGATCTTCGGCTCGGAGCTTTCCGTTTATGCATTTGTAGGTGTTATTCTTCTCATCGGCATTGTCAAGAAAAACGCCATCATGATGATAGATTTCGCCCTGGAAGAACAGCGTGGGGGAGCGGTATCCGCCCTGGATGCGATTCAAAGGGGAGCTCTTGTCCGTTTCCGGCCGATAATGATGACCACCATGGCCGCACTCATGGGTACCTTGCCGATAGCCCTGGGTTTCGGCGCCGGCGCGGAAGCGAGGAGGCCCCTGGGCCTGGCCGTGGTGGGTGGCCTTATCGTTTCACAACTGCTCACCCTTTATATCACTCCGGTGGTCTACTATTACATGGACAAGGTCCAGGAGCGCGTGGGCGCCTGGTTCAGGCGAAGAGGGCGAGGCTTCCGTCCCGGCATTTCAGGTGGTGAAGCCTGAGTCCAAAAACGCGGGATGACGAAAAAGGCCGAATAAAGTCAAGTTTCTGGAGAAATGCGCGTGTATGTCTTTTTTCTTTTATTGCTGCTGATATATGGCGGAATGCACTTTCACATGTACCGCAAGGTTTCTGGGGCGTTTGTTGTTCCATTCCCCTTGAAGGCCGTGATGCTTCTGTTCATGGGGCTCATGGTGTTTGCACCCATTCTGGTGCGGTTTGCGGAGAGGAGAGGGCATGAGTGGATTGCCCTGCCCCTTGCGTATGCCGGATATCTGTGGATGGGATTTATCTTTTTATTTTTCACCACATCTTTGCTTGTGGATCTTGGCAGAGTGCTGTTACGATGTCCACTGTTTACATCCTCTGGTTTTCATCCGAGCGACAGACAGACCCTGATGCTTTCCCTGTTTGTTTCTCTGGGGCTTACTGTTTACGGCTTCTATGAGGCCCTCGACATACGAACGGAGAAGGTCGTCATAAACACGGAGAAGCTGCCGGGCTCAATGGAACGCCTCAGGATTGTACAGGTGTCCGATGTCCACCTGGGCTTGATCGTGAGGGATAAGCGCCTGCGGAAAATCGTCCGGACCATACAGGAGGCGCGGCCGGACGTGCTGGTGTCAACCGGTGATCTCGTGGATGGACAGATAGACGGAATGGAGACCTTTGCCGCCGAACTGGGGAAGTTGCGGCCTTTGTCCGGAAAGTACGCGGTTATGGGAAACCATGAGTATTACGCGGGAATTGGAACTTCCCTGGCCTTTACCCGCCATGCGGGTTTTGATGTGTTGCGGGGAGAAAGCCGGGCCGTTGGAGACGCCCTGACCATTGTCGGAGTGGATGATCCTGCCTCGAAAAATGAAGGACTCCAAAACCCCGAGGAAAAGGATGTCCTGTCGGGCATACCCCGTGAAAGATTTGTCCTTCTTCTGAAGCATCGGCCATCGGTGGAAAAAGGCAGTGCCGGCCTGTTTGACTTGCAGCTTTCCGGGCATGTTCACAAGGGGCAGATATTCCCATTCACCCTTTTTACCCGCATGGCATATCCCGTAATCACCGGCTTGTCCTTCCATGGGGCATCTGCTCTGTATGTAAGCCGCGGAACCGGGACATGGGGGCCTCCAATCCGTTTTCTGGCCCCCCCCGAGGTGACGGTTATCGAGCTTGTGAGAAAGGTTGAATGAAGAAAGAAAAAAGCCGTTTCTTCAACGGCAGTCGTCCCGCCAGAGGCAATTGGCCTGGCCGCATGACTCGGAGTCGCCGGTGTAGTAGCAGTCCTTATTGCCTTCGTTCCTCTGGATCGCCTGGATTATTTCCGCTTTTTTCAGGCCTCTTATCTGAATGCCCCGTTCTTTCGCGATTTTTTTTACTTCTTCAAGTTTCATGATTATCTCCTTTGCCCTGACGACGTGTGAAGTTACTTAAATGATTACCACTATAGCAAAGAGACCGATGATTACAACAGGACGGACCTCGTGACGCTAAAAAAAACATGCGCATGATTGGCGTCTCCATCTGAGTTGATGCCGGCTTAATCTCAAGTGTTCCATTTGCCAAGGATTCCAAGACAAATCATGGAGGGACTATAAATGAATATATCCTTTTGCGGTCTCCTGAAAACAGGGCGACTCCTCGTTGCATTTTTCAGCATTATTGCGATAGCGGCAATGGCCCTTGATGCGCGCTGCGCCTCGGCGCTTAATGTTCCGGAAAAGTTGATATACGATCTTACCTGGACCGGTATCAAGGCCGGAACGGCAACGCAGGAGATAAGAGGCGACGGAACTGAAACCAGGATCATTTCCACAGCCCGGTCAGCGGACTGGATCACTACCTTTTTCCCGGTAGAAGATCGAATTGAAACGGTCTTGACTGGCGCGGGAAACGGCAAGATAGGATTGCCCAGGCTTTACCACATGAAGATACGGGAAGGGAGCCATCGCAGGGACAAGGAGGTTGTCTTTGACCAGGAGAAAGGCATTGCTTTTTATAAAGACAACATAAGCGGCGAGAAGGCGGAGATTTCGATCCCCGAGGGTACCCTTGATACGTTATCCAGCTTTTTTTTCGTCCGCACCCTGAAGCTTGAGGTGGGCAAGTCGGTCTTCATCTCGATTCTGGACAACAAGAAACTGTGGAAGGTGGAGGTGCAGGTGCTGCGCAAGGAAACGATCAAGACGAAACTGGGAAGTTTCAACACGATCGTCATCAAACCCTTGATGAAATCCGAAGGCATAATGGAAAAGAAGGGCGACATGTTCATCTGGTTGACGGACGATGAACGACTCCTCCCGGTCAGGATGAAAACCAAGGTAAAAGTGGGCAGCATAACGGCGACACTTGTGGGAGGCGTTTTCAGGAAATAGGGCTATTGCGCGCCCGAAAAGCCTCCATCGTTTTTCCGCGATGGAGGGTGGCGCCCCCTGCTTTGCCTGAAACGGTGACTGTTCGGGCGGCATTCGTTTTGCGGCAATCTCCGTCAGGCATCCGTCAGATTATTCAGGCCTTCAGAAACCGTGCCTCATTTTTCGTAGACACCCAGGGTTATGTCATCTATGCCGCGAAACAGCTTCCCCCCTGTACGCTCAATAAAATGAAGGACCTGCAGGTTTACAGGAACGCCCACAAAGTCGCCTGAATCGCGCAAATCCGTTCGCAGTCCAAAACACCTTTTGCCCAGCGCGGACGCGAAACCAACTTCGCTCGCAGTGCCGGAATCGATTTCCGCTCCGTCCAGAACGGCAAATAGCATATCCGCGTTTCTAATGCCTTCTTCATTGCGCTTGCCGATTTCAGATGAAATCATGCGGAATACAGACACTCTTTCCCGATAGCTTTCAAGGGTGAAAGCCTTTGCGATATCCGCTGTGGATTGTGTCTGTTCCCAGGGGTCAAAAACGGCAAATCCCTGGGAGGTGAGCCGTGTTTTGATCTTTTCCAGATAATGACCGTTTTCAGGGCTGAAGCCCAAGGGAGATGCCAGGTATATGGTTGCCATGTACTTTTGTCCTTGCCGGTTGGAGAGTAGCCGAATTAATCTGTTCCTGTTCGCGCTGCTTCCAGGGTGTTCTTTTTGACCTGGAAGGCTTGTGATGAAGAGTAGCATGACGTGCCTTGTGATCGCAATCTTCCACCCCATCCAGTATATTCTCTTGATCCGCCACTTCTACCGCTGTCTCATAAAACCAGGGGCGCGCCATCCGGAAAACATGTGGCTTTACCCCTGTTATTTCTTTCCATCGCTTAACTTCATGTGGAAATGAACTATGTCCGAAACGACGAATCCTCACAGATAAGCGCAATGTGCTGAATTTACGAGAATTGTTACCGGATTTCACTGCCTGGTAATAAAAATGTTTGTCCAGTGTGCATTTTTTGTATTGACAGTTAGCGGAGGGTTTTGGTATAAGCATGTTCCCTTTGATGAGGGAACGGGGACGCGGGAGCGGGACCGGCGGGTAGCGCGAGAAGGTTACCCTTTCTATCAATGGGCGACTT
>CAZFCG010000030.1:0-8629 GCA_964517595.1 uncultured Geobacter sp.
CCCTCTCCCCTGGTGGGAGAGGGATAGGGAGAGGGGGAAAGTTGCCGAAATATCGTATGTTACCCCTTTTCACCCTCCTCCCAACTCCCTCTCATCAATGGAGGGGGGAGTATTTTTCAACACTTTTGCAAGAGTCTCATTCAGAAAGGTTTTATCGTGGTACCAGTCATCCGCTGGCAGGACATCGCAGATATCATCATCATGAGTTTTCTGGTCTATCACCTGTACGGCTGGTTCAGGCACACCAAGGCATTTCAGGTGGTAGTAGGTCTTGGTTTCCTGGGTGTAGTTTACCTGTTTACCAAGAACCTCGGATTTTTCATGACGAGCTGGATACTCCAGGAGCTGGGCACCGCTCTTTTCGTTCTCATTATCGTAATCTTTCAGGCGGAGATCCGTCAGGCGTTGTACCGCATAAGCCCGCTGCGCAGCATCTTCGGAAAGCCGGAGCCCGGGCACCCCGTTGACCTTGATGAACTCGTAAACTCCGTTTTCTCTCTGGCGGAGACCCGTACCGGCGCCATCATCATACTCCAGCGTGAAGAACCTGTGGACGAATATCTTTCCAATGGAGTACGGGTGGAAAGCGGGATATCCGGAGAACTAATCGGATGCATCTTCAAGGATGGCTCCCCACTTCATGACGGGGCGCTTCTGGTACGGAACGGAAAAATCTCCCGCGCTTCCTGTCACCTTCCCCTCTCAACGAATACCGGGATACCCCAGTATTACGGGACGCGACACCGCGCCGCACTGGGTCTTTCGGAGCGCTCTGATGCGGCCGTGCTAGTCGTTTCGGAGGAGAGGGGCGAGGTGTCTCTGGCCCTTTCCGGCAACCTGGAAAAGATGGCTGACACGCAGCAGCTTTCCGAAAGGCTTGCCGCACTCCTGTCTCCGCCTCCTTCCGAGGCAGCCCATATTTCCCTTGCCAGACGCCTTTTCAGGAATATCAAGCCGAAAATATGCACATTCTTGCTGGTATTCATTTGCTGGCTTGCCATAACGGCCAGACAGGGAGAGATAATAACCGTTTCCGCGCCCCTTCAGTTCAGGAATCTGCCGGAGAACATGCTGCTTGGAAAGAGCTCCCCGGAGTCGGTTGAGTTGCAACTGAGGACCCTTTCAAGTCTTATTCCCCTGCCGAAAGAGGGGGATGTTGTCGCGGAGATAGACCTGTCCGGCGTAAAGGAAGGCAGCAACAAGATTCAATTGCGGAAAGAGGACTTCAAACTCCCTTCAGGGGTTGTTGTCACCAGCATCAAGCCGACGGGAATGAAGGTCAGTATAGAGAAGCGGGCCAGGAAGATGATCCGGGTGGAGCCGGCGTTTACAGGCGGCTCTGAAGGGTCTTCGCGTCTGAAGAAATTCAAGGTTTCTCCCGCCATGGTCATGCTGGAAGGGCCTTCTTCCATTCTCTCCAGGGTGGGGTCGATCCGCACCGAGCATATCAGCCTGGACGTGCCGTCCGGGACGGTAACGGTGGAGAGAAAGCTCCTTGTGCCGGCGCAGCTGAGGGCCGCGGGCCGCGATACCGTTTCCGTACGATTCGTCGTTGGAAAGTAAGACTAATTTTTCGAGATGGTTCGTTTAGGTTGACATTTCCGCCTTCCCTGTTGTATATATGCAAAAATTCAAAATTATGTTTTGTGATGTAAAACAAGCAAAGGAGGGAGCATGAATAGAGGTTTAGTTATTGTTGTCGCATCAATATTCCTGACAGCCTTCCCGTCACTTGCCCTCGCCGCGAAGACCCACGTAGTCAAAAAAAACGACACTTTGTATTCACTTGCGAAAAAGTATCATGTGACGGTACAGGACATCAGGTCCGCCAACAACCTTGTTGGCAAAAACCTTAAACCGGGCAGCAGGTTGGTCATCTCACCCAGGACGGCCGTCTCCGAAGAGCGGATATCCCGGAAGAAGATCAATTCCGCAAACTACACCATCCGCAAGGGTGACACCTTATCAAGGATTGCTAAAAAAACCGGCGTATCCGTTGCTGAACTTAAGCGCCTGAATGATATTCAAGGAAAGAAAATGAAACCGGGAAGGGTCCTGGCCTTGCGCGAATCGGCGCCGGTGGAAGAACGCCAGGCGAAGCCTGTGAAGAAGTATGTGGTACGCAATGCCGAGCTCTTTTCCAACGAAGAATATGAGCGCACTCTGGCGGAGCTTACCGACACGGAACCACGTAAAGCCATTGACCTTGAGAAGAACATCGAGCTTTCAAATGATGCCTCGAAGCGCCTCAATAAAAGCGCGTTCAGTTTCCTCGGGACCCGTTATCGTTTCGGAGGCAACAGCAGAAACGGTCTGGACTGTTCCAGTTTTGTTCAGCATGTATTCCGTGAGCTGGATATTAATCTGCCGCGGACCGCGCGCGAGCAGTTCTGGACGGGAGAGCCCGTCACAAGTTACGATCTTCAGAAAGGTGATCTGGTCTTTTTCAGAACCTATGCCTCATTCCCATCCCACGTGGGGATATATCTTGGGGAAAACAAGATGATACATGCCTCTTCCCGGGACAGGAAAGTGGTTGTCTCTTCCATGAATACCCCCTATTACCGTTCACGATTCATCGGCGCTAAGAGGTATCCACAGTTGAACCCGGAGACGATGCGACTGGAAGATCTGTTTTTAGGAACTGATATTATTGAGGAAAATGATGAAGATGTCGTGAAGAATGATACTCTGGGATTGCAGGCAAGCAATTAACGGAATCCGCGATCATCCGGAGGGAACAACAGAGCCGGCGCTCCTAAGGGGATGCCGGCTTTGCTGTATCCGGTATTTCCGATACGGGTAGGGGATATTTTATGTCTCTGTTATTGTTGTAGATCTCATCGAAAACAGGGGCCAGTTCGGAGAATGCCTCCAGAACTTTGGGATCAAAGTGCTCCGTCTGTGTCCTGCCATCGCCTTCGGTTATTATCTTCACTGATTCCATATGCCCTGCCGCATCCTTGTAAGGCCGTCTGCTCCTTAAGGCATCGTACTGGTCCACGAGCATCACTATGCGTCCCTCCATGGGAATTTCCTCCCCTTTCAGGCCGTGGGGGTATCCGCTTCCGTCCCATCTCTCATGGTGATTTAGAGCGATGGATGCTGCCATCTGCAAGACGGGATAGCTTGATCCTGAAAGCATTTTCTCTCCGATGATCGTGTGGGCCTTCATTACCTCAAACTCTTCCCTGGTAAGGCTGCCCGGTTTGAGCAGAATATTATCCGGGATACCAATTTTTCCCAGATCATGCATGGGGCTGGAGAAGGTGATATTATCCACGAATTCGGCGGGAAGTTCCAGGTATTCTGCGATTTTGTTGGTGTATAGACCTATCCTTCCGATGTGTGAGCCTGTGTCGGTATCCCTGAATTCGGCAATCGCGGTCAACCTCTCAATAATTTCCACGCTGATGTCCTTGACCATAAGAAGCGCGTCGGCAAGCTCACGCGTTTTCATTTCCACCATGTCCTTCAGCATGAATTTGTAGTTTTTTTCCATCTGAATCAGGCGGTTGTACTTGACCCCTTTTTCTATGGAGTGAAGCAGGTAGGTGGGTTTGTAAGGTTTGATGATGAAATCGAAGGCCCCTTTCTTGATTGCTTCAACGGCAATATCCAGTTCGGCATAGGCGGTCATGAGTATTACCGGGATGTCGGGATTGAGGTTGTGGATAATTTCAAGAAGCTCAATTCCCGTCATGACAGGCATCTTGATGTCCGTGAGGATCGCGTCGAATTCCTGGTCATGCATCTTCTGGAGGGCTTCTTCGCCGTTGCGGCAAGGTATGACCGAGTATCCGAACTGGCTCAGCAGGGCAACGACCGACTCAAGGACGTACATGTCATCATCTACAACCAGGACGGTTGTCGTCTTCTTATCGTTAATCATCATCCGGGACCTTTCATTATGGCGATGTATCTGTAGTGTAGAGGAGTTTTGCATGTCGTCAACGGTTCCTGGAATCCGGAAAGGCGACCTCATGCGGGTTATTCAGTATCACATCCGGAGTTTCCAGATGGACAGCGTCTCTCTCGTCGTCGGGTGAGGCCCAGTGCTTTTCTGTATCCGCACCCGTCATGCAGCCACGAAAGCTTCCTTACAAGGTCTTCCGTGAGCTGAATGCATTCAGGGTATATCTGGAAGCGACGATGGTAGATCCTGCATTTTCTTGTTACCACATCCAGATAGCGGCATGGTGTCGAGGTGAAAAAAACCGTGCCCTTTTCGTCTTCAAGCTTTTCGAAACAACAGAGCCCGCATCTCAGGCACAATTTTTCCCAGGCATCTTGCCGATTCTCTTGAGTCATTGACAGAGGATACCGAAATTACTTTATTCCTGTCAATCTCTTTACCCATTGTTTCCCGGTTCCGGTGGGGATTGTGTTGCCCGGCATCATCCGGTGCGAAGCTTTTGCTTTTCCTGCGTTGAAATGATCAGCTTTTGCGGGTACTATTTTCCCCGTGGATTCCCTGAGCGCATCATGTTCCGCGTTAACCGCCCCATTCCTTGACGGCAAACCGGAGAAGCGGGCGCCGCTGAAACGGGTCAAGGCAGACGATCTGGAAGGAGGAAGGTGTGAATCAAAGTGAAATAGCCAGACTGAAAGGGATCGGCCCAGTCCTTTGCCAAAGGTTGCTGGCTGCCGGACTTGACTCCTGCGACAAGATTGTCGAGGCCGGCGAGCAGGGATTGAAAGGCATCCAGGGTTTGAGTAGCCGGACGATTTCCTCGATTCTCTCCCAGGCAGCCGCGATAAAAGCTGAAGCCGGGGTGGCTGGAGAAGTCCTCCAACCGGAGGCGTCAAGCAAAGCGGAGTGTCTGTCCGATGATTTGCAGGACATGGTGTTCCATCTCAGAGAGCGCTTCGGAGAACAACTGGCCGGGAAAGATGGAAGAAAGATAGAGAAGGATATCTTCACGATCCTCGCTTTGCTGGAGAGCCTTCCAGAGAAGGGGACCGCCGGAAAAAAGAGGCTGGAGAAAGGGATCAAACGCGCGCATCTTCTCCTGAATCCTCTGGATGCCGTGGAATTGAGCGGGGTTCGTAAAGGCCTGAAAAAGATGAGGAAGACCCTTGAGAAAATCTTCGATTGATCAATGGAGACCGTATGAGTCTTAAAAAGAATACCCCCTTGTGGTTCGCCGCCTGCCGTATCCTGGCCGACCGTGCTTCAGATTTTTTCCGTTGCTGGAAACAGACGGCCGAGACCTTTGACCGGGAAGACATCCATGACCTGAGGGTGGCGTCGCGACGCCTGCGGGAGGGTCTGACGCTTTTTGCGCCATGCTATCCAGCAGAAAGGCTGTCTATCCTACGCCGTAAGGTACGCAAGGTGACCGCCCTCCTGGGAGATCTCCGAAATATCGATGAAGCGCTGGCTTTTTTCAGGGACGAGGCGGTTGAGTTGGGTGATGGGTATGGGGAAGAATTGTCCGCTTGTATCGGCTTGTATGAGAGCAGACGTGAGGAAGCCCGGTTGAAGCTGAAGCGGAAGATGAAGGGGATGAAACCGGGCGCCCTCAGGAAGTCATTTTCCGTAACGATTATGTTACCGTATCTCTTCTCTCCTCCTGCCGAAGCAGCGGACCCCTTTGCCACAATTGAGGATTTTGCCCGGAGGACTATCGATATCCGCCTGGAGCCGGTGCTTGCCCTTGCTCCCCTTGCGATGCGCCCGGGAGAGGCGCTGCTCCAGCACCGTCTCAGAATTGCCATCAAACGATACCGTTACCGGATGGAAGTGCTTTCGCCCCTCATGGGTGAAGGATACCGGGAGATCCATTCTCATGTGAAGTCATATCAGGATCTCCTTGGCCGGCTTCATGACCTGGATGTCTTCATGGAGTTGAGCACGGGCATAGATCTTACTGACGGAGCCAGGCGCGCATTGACGGAGCTGATAACAGGCAAGAGGGAAAATGTTTTCGGACGGTTTCTGGACAAACTGGAGGAAGCGCCCCTTGATGTCATAGGCACACGGGTCAGGGAACTGCTGTGAATAAGAAGAATAAGCGGCTCGCGGCCATCGACATCGGAAGCAATTCCATCCGTTGTATCGTGGCAGAGGTTCTTGAAGAGTCAACCTTCCGGGTTCTTACCGACGAAAAGGCAACGGTTCGTCTGGGAGAAAACATGACTTCATGCGGGCGCATTGCGGCTGTACCATGGCAACGAGCCATGGAGAGCCTGCTGCGCATGAAGAAGATTGCCGATGGTTATGGCGCGGAACTCGTGGAGGCGGTTGCCACGAGCGCCGTTCGCCGCGCCGTGAATGGAGGGGACTTCGTGCGCGCCGTGGAGCGGGAGACGGGCATCCGCCTGGAGGTCATTTCCGGCGAGGAGGAAGCGAGGCTTGTTTCCCTCAGTGTCCTGAACAACTTCGATATGGAAGGGGTGCGTTACGGGATGGTGGATATCGGCGGCGGCAGTCTTGAGATTGTCACTGCTTTCGGCGGCCATGTGGAGGAATTCTACTCACTGGAGCTTGGCGCCGTCACCATAACGGACAGATTTCTCCGTCGGGACCCTGTTGTTCCCGAGGATCTGGCAAGGCTTTACAAGCATGTCCGCGCATCCCTCAAGGCTGCCTTCAAAGGGGAACAGGTAAAGGCCCAGGTTCTCGTGGCATCCGGAGGCACCATAACCAGCATCGCGTCCATGATTATGGCCATGCGGCGGGAGAAATATGACACGGCTCATGGCTACGAGGCGCTCCTTTCCGATATAGTCCATCTCCTGGCCATGCTGCAGAGGAAGGACCTGAAGGGGCGCGGGACGCTGCCCGGGCTCAATCCTGACCGGGCGGATATCATTGTCGCGGGAGTCGCGGTCATCAGTGAGGTGATGAGGTTTTTCGACGTCAATATCCTTCGCGTCAATGAACGGGGCATCCGGGAAGGACTCATTCTCGACATCCTGCGCAAGCATGAGCTTGTCCGTCAAAAGGGACATCGACGCACCTGGAGAGAAGCCGTTCTTGATTTTGCCCGTTCCTGCCTTGTGGATGAAGAACATGCCGGGCATGTGGCCAGACTTGCTCTGGAGATGTTCGATGTGTTGTCCGGGCCATTTGCCCTGGGGGATAAAGAACGGCGCATCCTGGAAGCCGCGTCGCTGCTGCACGACGCTGGATACTTCATCAGTTACACCAGCCATCACAAACACTCTTACCACCTGATCCGTCACGCGGATCTCCTTGGTTTCACGCCCCGTGAACGGGAGATCATCGCCAACACGGCCCGCTATCACCGGAAATCACTGCCAGGGAAAAAACACGACAGCTTCGCCCGTCTCACGGAAGAGGACTGCCTTCTGGTGTGCCGTCTGGGAGGCATCCTACGCCTGGCCGACGGGCTCGACAGGCGGCGCGGAGGTGTCGTGAGGAGGGTCAACCCCACCTTGACACGGACTGTTTTCCGGCTTCGCCTGGAGAGCGACGAAGACCTCTCCGTCGAACTTTTCAGCGGCCGCCAGAAGGGCGTTCTCCTGGAAGAGGCTTTTCAGAGAAAACTTGTAATGGAAGAGGAAAAAGGAAACCCTTCTGTTCAGGAAAAGTGACAGGGTATCCAGAGATGTGACGGTGAAAACTTTCCGGGTTGGTAACGGTTGGAAAGGTCCGGCCATGCCCGCGGGGCCGACGGCGCACTGCTGACGGCCGGTGCCATAGTTCGGCCGTCGGCTTTTTCCGTTCAGAATGAATCAGCTGGATGTGCGCGTAAAGGACGTGCCCCGAACGGCTCATGGTTTACGGTTTCACGCAATTGGCGTCGCCCCGTGCCCTGCACATGACGTAGCGTATCTTTTTCGCCCAGTATTTCAGTGCCTCGTCGGCATTGTACCAGGTATCGATGATCCCCTGTGGCGTCTTGTCTCCCACGCGGTGGTCGAGCGCGGCCCCCAGCAACTCGCCGGTCATGGCGTCGATTGCCTTCATCTCCGCAGTAATCTCTCCGACACCTGTCGGTTTACCGGTTGCGCCGTACTTCACGATGGTGAGACCGATGCCGATGGGAGTGGCAGAGGAAAGGAGGTTACGGACCGGTTTCGAGCTGTCGGCATCGATAATGGCGAACTGGAGCCGTATGGTTTCTTTTCCCGGCGACTTCACGATACGATAATCTTCGCCCAGTTCGGAGATGAGGTAAACATATGCATTATCAGCCAGTTTCTGGTAGTTCGCCCGTTGGTCGGCGTCCAGTTCCGCTTCCTTGACGATGATGACAGGGTCGACAAGGACCTTGGTATATTTCTTTATATGGACGTTCGGTTTCACGTAGCGGTAATTGGCCTGGTCGCCGCTTCCCTCCTTGTACAGCGACGGATTCACCAGAAAGGCTTTTTTGATATCCACGTTTCGCGCCTGAATGCTTCCCCCACAACCGCCGAGCGCCATGGCAAAGGTGAAAAGTCCCGCCAGGATGGCATACTTTTGCATGATTCTCATGCTCTTTCCCTCCATTTTCTCATTTACACGGATTGTCGCAGCTGACTTCAGTCAAACATACCAACCCTTTGCCCATGCGTCAACATCGGCAAAAGGCTTCATGCAGGATAACGGGCAAGCGGGAATGATGTCATGACACGCTATCTAAGGAACTGTAAACAAATAACATGGGCATCTTGC
>CAZFCG010000030.1:8679-36904 GCA_964517595.1 uncultured Geobacter sp.
TCTGAACGCAATATTGACCATGCTATTCATTTACAGTTCCTTAGCGGAGAAACAGGATCAATTACGATGGCTTGCTGTCGGGTCAGGCGTTATAATGCGCCGCGTCAGGTCAAGCGTATCCCGCAGGTTGAGGGCTACCTGGCAGCCTTCAAGTTCCACCGGAAGTTGCTGGAGCATCCTGAATGCGCCGCCGCCAAGCATGATGCGGGGGGCTTGCTCGCCGAATTCTTTCCTGACCGTTTCCACAAGGTGTATCACTTTGGGAAGATTGAAGAACATAGTTGACGATATGCCGAAGAGGTTTGCTCCGTTATTGCGGATTGCTTGAATGACGCCTTCCGGAGGTACATTCGTTCCCAGGAACATCACATCCCACCCTTCGGACTCGAGGATGTCGGCAACCATGTTCGCTCCTACCTGGTGCAGTTCTCCCTGTACTCCGGTAATCACGACCTTTCCACGGGTCGTATCGCTTGGTTCAAGGTGCTGGTAGAGGTTGGACATCACATACTGGGTAATGGCGGTGCCCATATGCTCGTCCGCGACGGTTATGCGGTTACTCTCCCAGAGCCTGCCGATCTCGTAGAGCGTTTCCTGGAATACATCGGTGTAGATGGCGGGAATAGAATAGCCGCCACGGTACGCGTCCATGATCATCTCCAGCGCGGTCTTTCGTTTCCCTGCCAGGATAACTTTCAGGTAATCCTGCATCAATTGAACGGCTGGAACCGCTCCATGTTGAGAGGTGATTGCGCCTGTTTCCACTTCTTTCATGCCGGATCCTCCTCTTCAGAGTTGCGGCTTATACCGATCTCAATCATGACACCGGGTCCGTCGAGGTATTCCCGTCCAATTCTACACGGTTTCTGCCGTTCTGCTTTGCCCGGTAGAGCGCAATGTCGGCACGCTCAAACAGGGTGGCAGCCGGTTGCCCGGGTTGCAGTGTCGCGACACCGAAGCTGGCGGTCACCTTGCGGGGAAAGCCCTCGATACTCATGACTTCGATGGCGGCCCGGAAGCGTTCCGCGGCGTCTCTGCCGTTTTCCCGCGTTATGCCCGGCAGCATCACCAGAAACTCCTCACCCCCGTAGCGGGCAACCAGATCATAGGGGCGGGACTGGGCCGTAAGGGTATGGGCGATGGCCTGCAGGACCTTGTCTCCCATGGCATGGCCAAAGGTATCGTTTACCGACTTGAAATGGTCGATGTCCACCATGATTACGGTCAGGGGCAGCCCCATGCGGGCGCCGCGGCTTACCTCATGGATCAGGGTCTCTTCCAGGCGGCGACGGTTGGCCACGCCGGTCAAGGCGTCGCGGTACGCCATTTCGGATATCTTCCGGTTCGCTTCCTCCAGCTCAGCGGCGCGCTGTTCCAGTTGCGCGGTGCGTTCTTTCACCCTCTCTTCCAGTTCCGCGTTCATCCTGCGCAACTCATTGATAAGTTGGCGCTTTTCCTTCAGTAAACGATGGTGTTCCAGGGCCCGGGTGATGACCGCTTCCAGTTCATCGTTCCTCCATGGCTTTGTGAGGTAGAAGAATATCTTTCCTTCGTTCACCGCTTGTATCACCGCTTCGATATCCGAATAGCCGGTAAGGAGAATGCGCGTGGTGTCCGGATCAATCCGGCAGGCTTCCGCCAGCAGTTCCGATCCGGTTTTGCCGGGCATGCGCTGGTCGGAGATGATAATGGAAACTTCCTGTCCCTTGAGGACGGCCAAGGCCTCTTCCGCGCAGGATGCGGTAAGGACGCGGAAGCTGCGACGAAACTGGTCGGCAAGGGATGCGGTTATTTCCCGTTCGTCGTCCACCACCAGCAGAAGGGGAGGGGAAAGCAGGTTTTTGTCCGGGGTAGTGGCATCCTGCGGTGTCGCCGAGAAGCCTTTGCTGAGAGCCATTGTTCAGTACCTCGTTTATATAGTGATTCAAGATAATCTTCAGGCGGAAACTGTTGAACGCAAGCTGCGCCTTGAAGATTAACATCGTTCATCAGAATATGCGTCGTGTATTCCGCGACCGCGTGAAGATTGCAGACGGGTTCGTCTACGGTGAGCCCGTGTCATTTCTTGCCACACTGTCGAATTCCGGCGAGCTTTCCCCCCGGGGAATCAGGATGCGGACCGTCGTTCCGGTTCCGGGCGAGCTGTCGATTTCTATGCGTCCGCCATGGGCGGTCACAATCTGGTGGGCAATGCTCAGGCCGAGGCCGGTTCCCTCTCCAACAGGCTTGGTGGTGAAAAACGGGTCAAACACCCTGGATAGATGTTCGGCCGGGATCCCAGCGCCATGATCCGTGATTGCGATGCAGAACCATTCTCCCTGCTGCAGGGTTGCTACCTGCACCGACTGGCCGGTACGGCTTGCCTGGACGGCATTGATCAGGATGTTGCTGATGGCCTGGTTGAGGGGGCCGGGTGAGCATAGCGCCTGAGGCAAGGGAGAGAAACGGGTCTCCACGGTTACTCCGTGTTCCTTCAGCAGTGGCGTCAGAAAGAGCAGCGCGGATTCGATACCTTCTGAAAGGTGACAGAATTTCCGCTCCGCTTCATCGAGCCGCGAGAAATTCCTCAGATCCAGGACGATGTTTTTCACCCGCTCCAGTCCTTCGATGTTGGCTGATATCTTTCGAGGTATCGCCTCGGACAGGTATTCGAGCGCTGTTTCCCGGGCCTTGTCGAGTATCTTCCCGTGAATGCCGGGCGACAGGGAGGCTATTTCCGGCAGGAAATCACCCAGTACATTGATGAAGGCAAGCAGGTCATCGAAATCGCGCCGCAGAACCTGCTCGTTGCTCAGCACAAAGGCGAGGGGATTGTTGATCTCATGGGCAATGCCCGCGGTCATGAGGCCAAGGGAAGCCATCTTTTCCCGGTGCACCAGCATGGACTGGGTCTGTTTCAGTTCCGCCAGGGCCTTGGCCAGTTCCCGGCTCTTGCGGATATTCTCGCGGGAGAGAACGGACAATTGGTTGTTAATCTGCAGCAATTCTTCCTGTAGCGACCTGTTGTCCTTGTCCGGTTCTTCAGCCAGGAGCAGGAGGCCGCCGTCAACGGGAGCAAGCCGGCATCGCAGCGAACGGGGGTTCTGGTCGACATCAACCACGTTCAGCAGGAATTCGTCTTCCGGGACGGAGTCCTCCCCCGACAGCCACCGGGTGAGCAGCAGGCTGTCAGGGGAGGTGAGATAATCATGAAAGCTCCGGCCGGCAAGTTCGCTCTCCTCACGATGGAGGGTCTCCGCCAGGGCATGGTTTACCGTTATGATGCCGCCATCACTGTCGAGAAGAGCCATTCGGGCGACCCCTGAGGAAGTCAGAAACGCGCTGACCATGGACAGTGAAGAGGATAGCGCATCCTGAAGCGACGTTTGCTTGGGTTTCGGGATCATGGTAAGACATCGTTCCTTTCAGCGGAGACAAAGCCGTCGCTCAATTGGGCAAAGGCGGGCTGGTTCACGATCATCCAGTTGTACAAGGGATATATCTCGGAAAACGCATCGGGAGAAAGCCCGTTTCGCAGCACCTCAACCCAGGTGTCCAGTTGGGCGGGCCAGTTGGTCAGCTGGAAGCCGTGGGAGCGGTAGGCGCGGAATACCCACAGGACTGTGTTCACGAGCACGGAGGGGGAATATGCCGAAAAGAGTGATGCGATGAAGCGCGCATGATTGCGGTGATTGTCCTGCATCATGGCGATATTGCCGCCGGTCATGTATCCGACGTCCGGCCGGGCGCCCATGATACGGTTTATTTCCTCGGAAAACATCTCGCTTTTCAGATAATACTCATCGGCTGCCTGGCGCGAAGGCGGAACAAGCAGTTGCGCCGAATTCACCAGTTCTTCCCTTGTCATACGTCCTCCTTGAGGTGCGTTGGAATTACTTTTGACTCTTCAGAAACAGGGGCTTACCCTCCTTGGCGATACTCGTAGTTGTGAGACTCGCGATTCTGCTCTCATGTTATTTCAGATGTGGCGCCGGATCCGGTTTCGCCCTCCAATGGTTCTTGTCTATACGACAGAGTAAATTGATTTATCCCATTTTCAAGGGATTTCTCCCTTCCGGAGGAATGCCGCTCCTGGCCGACGGGCTTGACAGGAGGCGCGGAGGTTTCCTGAGAAACATAGTCGCCACCTTGTGCCGAAATTAAGAGCTTGTCCGTAAATAACGTTACGAGAGAATGCGCCCGGATTTATGACAGATTTGGCCGGGCTGATTGAGCAAAACCGCAGGCGTAGCAGGGCTACGTCGAGGATTTTGTGATTGAGGCACGGTCAAAGATGGCGTGAAGACGGGATGCGAGCCTGGAATGTTTATTTACGGACAAGCTCTAAATCCCCCGAAGCCTCTCCGCCACGAGTGTCGCGGTGTGCTCCACCCTGACCCGGCTCTTGTTACCCTCCAGTCCTCCTTCAATCTGCATCTTGCATCCAGGGCAGTCTACGGCAACCGCGGCGACGCCGGTGGCGGCGATGGCCTCCAGTTTTTTCTTCAGGATTTCGCGGGATATCTCAGGATATTTGAAGGCATAGGAGCCGCCGAAACCGCAGCAGGTGTCCGGCTCTTCCATTTCGACTATCCTTCGCCCTGCGATTTCCTCCACCACTACGCGGGGCTCCCGGAAGACTCCACATCCGCGACGCAGATGGCAGGAGTCATGGTAGGTAACGGGTTCGACATTCGCGGATGTGACCGTTTTCTTGGCCTTCCGCGCCGCCAGTTCGGCGAAGTTGAAGACCTTGGCCGCCAGTTGGAGGGCCATGGCATGATGTTCGGGTTCATCCGCCAGGAGGAGTGGGAAGTCTTGCTTCAGGGATATGGCGCATGTGGGGCAGATGGTGACCACGAAGTCCGCCTGCTCCTTCATGAGGATTTCGGTGTTGAGCCGGGCCATGTCCCGCGCGATCTCGACTTCGCCGGAGTAGCGGGCGGGAATCCCGCAGCAGAGCTGCTCCTGGGGGAAATGGACCGAGTAGCCGAGGCATTCCAGGCTCTCCACCGTGTCCCGGCACATCTCCGGGAAGACGAAGTCGGCCAGACAGCCGGAAAAGAAAAGGACCCGTTCACGTCCCCCCTGGTCTTCCGGCGCGAATTTTTCCCGATCCCGAACCAGGTCGCGGAACGGCCGTTCCGCTATGGGGGGGAGCGAGCGGTTGCCGGCTTTTTCCCCAAGGACCAGTGGAAGGTGGCGGATACGGCCGTCCCGCCCCTGGAAGGGTTTCTGCGCCAGATATGCCGCCCGCAGCGCTCCGTGGAACAGGGATCGATTCCTCATGAGCGTGCCCAGCAGGGCCTTCTGGACCGGGAACCTGGTCCCTTGTTCCCTCAGATCCAGGATCAGCCCTTCGATGTCGATCCTCGCTGCGCAAATCTCGTTGCAGCGGCGACAACCGATGCACAGGCCCAGAATGTCCCTGGCTTTCTCCTTTCCATGGAAGAACGGCGTGAGGATCAGGCCGATGCCCCCCACGTAGATATGCCCGAAGACATGGCCGCCGACAATCTCGTATACCGGGCATACATTGGCGCAGGCCCCGCATTTGACGCATTTCAGTGCCTCCCGGAAACGTGGGTCGGCCGCCAGTTCACTCCGGCCGTTGTCAATCAGCACGATATGCAGTTCATGGCCTTCCGATGGGCCCCGGATCAGGGACACATAAGAAGTAATCTTCTGTCCGGTGGCGTTCTTGGGCAGAATGGAAAGAATCTCCATGGCATCGGAAAGGGAAGGAACTATCTTCTCGATACCAGCAAGGGCGATGTGGGTTTCCGGAATCGTTGTAACAAGTCGGGCGTTTCCCTCGTTGGTCGCCAGGCAGATGGTACCGCTGTCGGCTATGGCTATGTTGGCCCCGGAAATCCCCACCCTCGACGAGAGAAAGGCGTGCCGAAGGGTCTCACGAGCGGTCCGCACCAGGGACGGGATGTGGGGCAGGCAGTCCCGGCCGGTCTCCCTGCTGAAGAGCCCGGCAACCTCCTCCCGGTTCTTGTGGATTGCCGGAAGCACCATGTGGGAGGGGCGTTCCCCCGCCAGTTGTATGATCCATTCGCCCAGGTCCGTTTCCTGGGATCGGATGCCCTCTTTCTCCAGATATGGGTTCAGGCGAATCTCTTCCGAGGTCATTGATTTTGATTTTACAACTGTTTGCGTGCCTTTTTCCCGGATGATCGCCAGTATCGTCCGGAGAGCTTCCTCCGTGCTCCGGCACAGGTGTACCTTCGCGCCTGTCTCCTCCGCTTTTTCCCGGAACTTCTCCACCAGTTCCGGCATGTGGTCAAGGGCGTTGTCCCGGATGGCGGAGACGCGGTCCCGCAGAGACTCCAGATCATCATCTTCAAAGGCCCTTGCCCGCGCCGCCGGATACTGGGCCGCGAAGTTCCTCAGGGCCGTTCGCAGAAAGGAGTCGTGGATCTTCCGGCTGATGATCTTTTTCGACATGAACTATTCTCCTTCCAGGATCAGGATGTGCAATTCCTCAGGGCCGTGGACGCCAATGGTAAGCACCCGCTCGATGTCAGCGGTGCGACTGGGGCCGGTGGTTAGGGACAGGTAGGCGTGGGGCCGGGACGACAGAAGGTCATCAATGGCGCCGGCCAGGGAATTCATCTCCGGAACAATGCTGGAAGCCCGCAGATAGACCATGTGTATCAGCGGGAGGGCGGTTGCGGTACGTCCAGCCGTGTCGGATAGTTCCAGCAGGAGGCTGCCCGTCGAGGCGATTCCAGCCAGGGCGAAACTCAGGCCGACCTTTGCTTCCGGGAAGTCTTCCGGCTCGATGAAATCAACCCCTTCCAATGATACGCGGATCGGATCGGGCAGCGGGGACGCTGCTACGGACCCGCCTGAAATTTTTCGGACATAGGCGGCGGCCGCTGTCGGGGAGTCGAATCGTTGGACATGGGCGCCAACGGCCTCAGCCGCTGATTGAAATTTACTGATCATGAACTGGTCCCTCATATCGGATGTGTCTTGTTTTAATACTAAACAAGGGTTAAGAAGCGCGCAAGGATAGTTTGCCGAGAATCGGCGTTTCCGGCTTGTTATCATCAGGCTTTATGCAAATCAGCGAAACAGGAACATATAACCTGAAAAAGACTGTCTCACGCAAAGTCGCAAAGGACGCGAAGGAAAATCAAGAACTTGTCAAATGGGGGCCCTTTACCTGACAGGTAATATTATCTTGTTACGCATCTGTTCGAAATTCTTTGCGTGTTCTCGTGCCCAAATGCCGCTTCCAGGATTCGTTTTTACGAGATAGGGAGATGATGCTATCATCAAGGGTATCAACTCCGGGCGGCTTGCGGCATCTGGGCGGGCAGGGGGGCGGCAATGCCGGTCCGGAGAATCGCTGGGCGTAAAGCGAGGAATGGATGGATATCCGTATGGAAAAGGGTTCATCCGGCGCATGGGAAACCAGGAAAAAGCGCCGGTTCAGGCTGTTTTCGGCTTGCCTGACCAGGTTGCGGCGGCTCTGGGTCACGGTGGCGATTGTATGGCTGGTTCTGGTGGCGGTGTCCGGCTATATCCTGATGCCGCGTCGGGAACAGGTGGAGCGTGCCATGGTATTTGAAGTCACCGAAGAGGTGAGGAGGTACGACGGTCTCGCCTTTGTGGGGGAGTCCCCCCGCGGTATCTATGAGTCGGCGCGCCGGGAAGGGTTTGACGACTGGATTGCGGCGGAACGCGCACAGCGTCGGATAGGCCCGGACGCGGACCCGGGCTTCGCCCGTATTCGGGAGACCTATCTGAGGGAACTGGAAAGACTTCCGGGCCGCCGGCGCTCCTTGATACTGCTGCTTGGTCTTGCCTGGGTCGGGCCGGCGGCGCTTTTCTATATGGCGGTGCGTATCATGGAGTGGGTTGCCGGGGAAGGCAGGGATTAGAGTGGGCGCCGGCAACCCCTTGGCGTTATAAGCGTAAAACGTTCAGACCTTTTATGAAGAACAATGCCCCGGCATCTCAAAAACGATAAAAACGGCGGGACGGAAGTATCAAGGACTTGTTCCCGTAACAACATGTGCTATGATTCGTTCTCAGCGACGGTGAATGGCGACACTGCCGACGGTATCGGTTTCTGAACAAGGAGGATGACGCTGTGAATGACTGTCTTCTACTGATTGACCTTCAGAATGATTACTTTCCCGGAGGAAAGATTGAACTTGTCGGCATCGAAGATGCCGCGGCGAACGCAAAGCTCCTCCTGAGCAGATTCAGAAATTCAGAATCGTTGGTGATCCATATCCAGCATGTTTCGGCAAGGCCGGGCGCGACATTTTTTCTGCCCGGAACCGATGGGGCGAAGATAAATCAAATAGTGGCCCCGGCAGAGGGTGAAACAGTAGTAGTAAAAAACTTTCCAAACAGCTTCCGTGGCACCCATCTTCTTGAACTTCTTGAAAAAGAAAAAGTCGGCAATCTATTCATCTGCGGCGCCATGAGCCATATGTGCATAGATGCGACCGCGCGCGCTGCTTTCGATTTTGGCTTCAACTGTACCGTTATCGAAGATGCCTGCGCAACCAGAGACCTGATTTTCAGGAACGAGATAATAAAGTCAGCAGATGTCCATGCGTCCTTTATGGCGGCGTTGTCATCACCGTACGCCAGCGTAGTCCGGACGAAACAGGTCACATGACGGCAGCCCTTCCTTTATGGAAGGAAACGGCCCGGGTTGTTCCCCAAAGTCCTAATATCTCCGGATGTGGCGATGTGTCCGTAAAGCCGTCACTATTTCACTACTGCCCCGAATTCCACGCGGCACCCGTTCTTTCCCTCGCCCGGCTTCTTGTATATGTCGCCGCTCTTCAGGAATAACCGTCCGCTTTCCAGCTTTCCCTCTTCGATGAGAAACGTCCGCACGGCAACGGCTCTTTCCTTGGCCAGGGCATGGAATTCCGCTTCTGCTACCACCGTGTGGGCGTAGATAAGCTTTTCCATCTCCGGAACCGGCAGGTTCTTCGCCAGTCCGATAAGGTTGCGTGGTTTTGAGAATTTCTCTTTTCCATATACCTTTTTCAGGTAGGAAGGGTATTCGTCCGCGGTAACCTCGGTGTTTTCCTGGGTCTGTCCCGGAGAGACGCTCTTTTGCTTGACCATGGCAAGAAATTTTTCCGTGCGAATCTTTTTCAGCAACAACTCCTTACGGTATCCTTCCGGGTCTTTTTCCTTGTCCACGAATCCGGTGATTTCCATATCAAGCCCCGGACGGTCCTGGATGGCTTTCGCCAGATTGCGGAGCTTTTCCTGTTCCGGGGGGGACAATCTCGCCGAACCGGGGGAGAAAACAACTTCGCTGAAGTCCTCTTTACCTCCGAATGCGGCTTGCAGCAGGGCAAAGGGAGATGTGGCCGCCTTGACGAGGATGTTTTTCAATACCTGGAACACAAGGCCCCAGATACTGAATTTGGGGTCGTCCGTTCTCCCTGTTACCGGAAGATCCAGGTGGATCTCCCCTTTTCGGTCCTTCAGCAGGGCCACGGCAAGACGCACCGGAAGACCGGTTGCCTTGTCGCTTTCCACCTTTTTGCCGAAGGTGAGCTGATCGAAGAATATCTTGTTTTCCGAAGTCAGCTGTTTGTTTTCAATGTGATATTTGAGTTTTAGGGAGAGTTTCCCCTTATCCACGGTATAACCCAGGTAGGTTCCGGTATAGGGTGTAGTGGGGGTGAGTTCGATGTCGGTAAAATCGATGGTGAGGTTGACGAAAAGATCCTTTCGCAGAGGGTTGATGGCGCCGGTAATGGTCAGTGGAGAATGGTTCTCCAGGTTGCCGCGCAGATCCACCTCGGCCGCGCGGCTCTCATCGGACGAGAGTCCGCTTATCCTTCCACCCAGGTTGTGGAAGGTTGTGGTGAAAGGCCTTGGGAGATGGTGATCGCTGAAGATCATTTTTCCCCCTTGCAGGGTGACGGTTCCGATGCGGATATTGGGCTTGCCTTTTGTCTCGGCTGTCTGAACGCTCCGAGCCTGTTCCGACGCCGGGGTTGCCGGCGCCGGAGAAGCCGGTTTTTTTTCTACGAGATGTTGAAGGTTTATGGTTCGGTCCTTGTTGATTGTGATCCGCGAGAAATAGTTTGTGAGGGAGACGTCGCCGATGTCCAGGGTGAAGGGCTGGATGGCCCCGCGGATGCCATTCAGTTGTAAACGTTCCCATTTCAGGAGGTCTTCATTGTTTTTTGTGTCTATGCAGTAGAAGGAGCGGATGCCGACGGAACCGCTGAATGTCCCGGCGATATCCTTCCCCGGTTTGGACAGCTCAATGTTGAGACGGCTGTCCAGCGCGCCGGTTGCTATGGACAGTGCAAGATTGTCCGGCATATATGCGTCGAAATCCCGGAGGTTGATTCTTTTGACCTCGACATTTCCTTTCACCTTCAATGGGGAGGGAAGAATTGACCCTGCCGCGCTGACGCTTCCCGTCTTGCCGTAGCCCGACGCAATGGTGAAAGGCATTGATGCCATCTTGGGGCCGGAAATGTCCTGAACGGAAAAGCGGAGACCGCGGAGGGGGAATACAGGGTTGCCTTCCTTTGCTCGATCCGTGAATGAGATGTTGATCCCTTTACCCTCAACACGGTTGATACGATAGGATAATTGCCCGGATGGATTAGCCGTCTTTTTTTGCTGGCTATGTCCTGAATCAGCTTTCCGCTTCAGAAGGCCCTCGTATGAAATGCGCCCGCCTTGTTCCTTCGACAGTCTGATGTTGCCGTCCGTGATGGTGACCGATTCCACTTCCGCGATGTTTTCTTTCAGGTTGAACTTTCCACCCTTGATGGCGAATTCCGCCAGGCTGGCGCCGTCTTTCCCGTCGAATTTCGCCGCCAGATTGTGAGCTGCCATGGTTATGCCTTCCAGCGACGGGCCGTCGTCGGTGGAGAAGGAAATGGATGCGGCCGTGTCCAGTTTGCCTGTGACGGGTGAGGTGAGGATAGCGGAGAGGTAGGGGTAGTACGAGCCGAGATCGATTCCCTTGGCGTCCAGTTGGGCCTTGAATGCACGGGAGGCGGCGGCCAGTTCTCCTTTCAGCGCAAGGGTTTCCCCGCGGGACGAGCGGAAGGAGAATTCCAGCGGGGTTTTCTTTTCCGGCTCTGTTGAGAACCCTGTAATGCCCAGTGTAACGGCATCAAGATCGGCCTTGAAACCGCCTGGCGGCAGACGGTCGTGAAAGTGGACCTTTCCACCGACGCTGTTGACTTTACCTATCTTTATTATTGGGGCTGGAGCGGGAGCCTTGGTCTTGCCTGCCTTTTCTTTCTTTTCAGGAGGCGATGTTTCGGTCTTGATGAGCTTTTGCCATATCCATTGGCCCTTCTCGTCCCTGTCGGGATATAGTTCCAGTCCCGCGGTTTCCAGGGAGGCTATCTCGAATTTCCGCCCGATAATCTCCATCCGCTCCATGTTGACCGCGCCCATGCCTAGGCCCAGGAGGGGCCCGCCGTTCTTTGTGTTCACACGGAGATCGCGCAATCCGATGGCGCCGGATACCCATAACTCCGGCTGCGACTTGGCCGAGACACGGTAGGTTACCTCCGCCGTAGTACTCAGTTTCCCGGATTTCAGGGTGATGGGTATCTGAAAGGGGAGATAGGCTGAGTAGAAAGGTATGTCGGTGTCTCTCAGGTTTATGATGAAGGAGGTCTCGGAAGTCTTCTGGAGGGGTCTGAACTTTCCGCTTGCATCGAACCGGGAGTTGTTGACAAGAGCGCTGAATCTGGGCGCAACGTGGATATCCGAGAGATATGGTATGTTGCTGATGAAGGGAACGGACAGATTCATGCTTCGCACCGTATGGGTGGTCGGCCTGGCGGCGGCCTGGTCCAGGAAATCGATTGCGCCGTTTCCTATTTCGATATTGTTGATGGAGAAATGCAATCCCTCCTCTTTTTCAGGCTTCTTCTTGATAAGGTCTGAAAAATTATAGGTATTGGGAGCGGTGCGTACCAGGTGAAAGGAAGGGGAAACCACCTTTATGCTTGAAATAATCAGCGCCCGTTTAGCTACTGACGCAGGGCTTACCTTGACGCGGGCGCTGCTGAATGAGGCAAAGGTTGCCGCAGAGCCTTTTTCCATGATGCGGAATCCCGTCACTTCAGCGCTGAGAGTAAAGGGGTTAAGGGAAATACGCGAGATGGAAGCTTTTCTTCCCGTTGCTTTTTCAATCTGTTTCTCGCTGATGTTTCTGATGATGCCCGGCAGGAGGAGGGTAATGAAAATGAGTGCGCCTGCCGTGAGGGAGATGGTCCAGAGTGCGGGTTTGCCGGGTATTTTCATGGAGGAGCCTCCTTTCGGAACATTTCCGATAGTTCTTTGCGAGGTGGATTATTGGCGCCCAGTATAAACTTGATGCGCGAAAGTGTCACGGTTCAAGTTGACGCCGGAAATTGTCTTAACCATACCACGACTTGAGATGTCAGTAAAATCCATGGGAATAGTTTCTCCGACTGATGTTTCCGGATCAATTCCCTGGAAGAGCCCATGAGAGAGCGGCTTTTGAATGATATTTTGCAACTATTAAGCTTCAGATTACCGTAACCCGGAAAAAACTGGACAACGGCTATTAACAGGATGGACAGGATGTGCAGGAGGAAAGGCCAAGGATTCGGATCGAAAAGGTGCGGGTTTTATCGTGTTCATCCTGTGCATCCTTGTTAAATTAAAGGTTTTGTTTTTCAGTCTTGGTCACGGCTTTAGTGGCGCGGAATCGTTTTCTTAGTTCCGTTTTCAGGATTCTGAATAGTCATGTTCCGGCAAGAAATGCGTTCCGCAAGGATGCTTGAGGGTGGGGAGTAAAACTTGACGCCATTGCCCCCTCTCTGCTAGAAGTGGAGACACTGACCGGCGTGGCGGCTGATGCCGCAAAAGCATGCCGGAATGCGCCCAGTGTGATGGAAATAGCGGACCATTACTGTACAGGTCCAGAAAAATAAATGAAAACAAGGAGGATGGCATGCGTTTGATTCTGTTGGGCCCGCCGGGCGCGGGCAAGGGTACCCAGGCGAATTTTATCAAGGAAAGGTACGGCATCCCGCAGATTTCCACGGGCGACATGCTTCGCGCGGCGGTCAAGGCCGGTACGGAACTGGGTATCGCGGCAAAGAAGATCATGGATGCGGGCGGCCTGGTTTCCGATGACATCATTATCGGTCTGGTCAAGGATCGCATCAAGGAAGCGGACTGCGCCAAGGGGTTTCTGTTTGACGGTTTTCCCCGCACCATAGCGCAGGCGGACTCGCTCAAGGAGGCGGGCGTTCCCATCGATTATGTAGTTGAAATCGACGTTGCCGATGAGGAAATTATCAGGCGCATGTCAGGCCGCCGTGTTCACCTCGCGTCCGGCCGCACATACCATGTGGTGTTCAATCCTCCCAAGGTGGAGGGCAAGGATGATGTGACAGGCGAAGACCTCATCCAGAGAGATGATGACAGGGAAGAGACCGTCAGGAAACGCCTCGACGTCTACCATTCCCAGACAAAACCTCTGGTGAAATACTACGCTGAATGGGCGGCCAAAGGCGCTCCGGGAGCGCCACGGTACGTGAAGATCCCCGGCTCCGGCAGGGTTGAAGAGATCCGCGACGCAATTTTCACCGCGATGAAATAGTACAGGATACGGGTGAGGTCGGCTGACCATGTTATTCGGTCGTCTTCACCCGTATCTCTCTTCTTATTATCCCTGTTCCTCCGACCGGCAACCTCGCATCGGGTTCCGGTCATCTCTTCCATGGAAGGCCTCCATACAGAAATCAGGTCTTGACTTCAATCCCGGCAGTCCTCTTACAAAATTTCTCCAGTTATCTTCCACGCCTCCCCTGACCTTTCCCTTGAGAAGGGTTTTTTCGTTTCCGGATGAAAAATCCCATCTCAGTTGAACAACCGGGCTTGATGTTCGGAAAAGATGCCTTACGCTGGAAGGAAAGCTCGCCGCGAGTGGTTTTGGTTCGCGAATGGAGGCAGTATGAGAGTTGTCAATGTGGGTATGTTGGGATTAGGGACCGTAGGTACCGGAGTGGCAAGGCTGCTTGCGGAGAATTCTTCCATCATTGAAGAGAAGCTGGGCGCCAGGCTGATTCTCAAAAGGATTGCGGTGCGGGATACGAAAAAGGCTCGCGATATTGGCGACGGCGGATGGGAGATTACCAGCGACATCGATTCGGTAATTGCCGATCCCGGAATATCCATCATAGTCGAGCTTATCGGCGGTTACAGCCCGGCCAGGGAGTACGTGCTGGCGGCCATAAAAAACGGCAAGAATGTGGTAACCGCAAACAAGGCTCTCCTGGCCTTTCACGGGGATGAGATATATGCGGCGGCGGAGCGCGCTCAGGTTGAGGTCCGTTATGAGGCAGCGGTGGCCGGCGGAATTCCGGTCCTCTCGGCGATAAAGGGAAACATGTGCGCCAACAGGTTCTGGACGGTTCTCGGCATCCTGAACGGAACGTGCAACTACATCCTCACGAGAATGACAAGGGAGGGGGCGGATTTCGCGGCGGCGCTGAAAAAAGCCCAGGAACTCGGGTACGCCGAGGCGGACCCCACGTTCGATATCGAAGGGATAGACACCGCCCACAAGCTGTGCCTGCTTGTCTCCCTCTGCTTCGGGACCAGGATTGATTTCAAGGAGATCCATACCGAAGGCATCAGCTCCGTTTCCTCCTTGGACATAGATTATGCGGCAAGATGCGGTTACCGGATTAAGCTCCTGGCAATCGGCAAAAGGCACGGTAATCTGGTTGAGGCCAGGGTGCAGCCGGCAATGGTCCCCATGGATGACCCCCTCGCGGCGATTGACGGCGTCTACAATGCCGTGCGCATCACTGGAGATTACGCGGGTACGGTCATGTTTTCCGGCAGGGGGGCCGGGATGGCGCCGACGGCCAGCGCAGTGGTGGGTGACTTGGTGGCGGTTGCCAGAAACATCCTGACCGGAAGAGGGAGGAGAATAGCGCCGCTGGGATTCCTGGACGGAAAGATCGCCACTCTCCCGGTAAAACCCGTAGGGGACACCATAAGCAAGTATTATCTCCGTTTCAGCGTCGCCGACAGGCCCGGCATCCTCGCCAGGATCGCCGGCGCCCTGGGGAGCAACCAGGTCAGCGTCAAATCAGCCATACAGACCTCGAAAAGGGTCGGGGAAGCGGTTCCGGTGGTCATAGTGACCCACGAAGCCATGGAAAGGGACGTGAGAAAGGCGATTGACATGGTAGAATCCCTCGGGATCACATCCCAGCGGGTCGCCATGCTGCGGATCGAGGATGATCTGGCGTGAAAGGGTCTGGCTGGAGAACAGCCCCTTGTCGCGCGATGAATACGGAGAAGTGAAGGAACAAAGGCGCCTTTCCACGAAAACCTGGGACATATGGAAATGGATGATATCAGCAGGCCAATCAGACGCTTTGATTTTGACGAAAAGATAACGGGAAAAGCCTTATATTGCGCGGATGTGCGTCTGGACAATATGTTGCACGCCAAAACCCTCCGTTCGACAAAGGCCAGGGCCAGGATTGTCTCCATTGAGACGCCGCCCTTGCCGGAAGGTTTTCTGGTGGTGGACGCGGGAGATATACCGGGAAGGAACGTGGTCCCGGGATATTATGATGATCAACCCTTTTTCGCTCAGGGAACAGTGAACTATGTGGGGGAGCCGATTCTCCTGCTGGTGGGGCCTGACAAGGATATGGTCATCCGGTTGCTGGAACGATTCAGGGTGACCTATGAAGAGATGAAGCCGGTGTTGACCATTGAGGAGGCTGAAGGGGCAGGGGAGGGGTTCATCTTTGGTGACAAGTCCTCTTTTTTTACGCTGGAATATTCCAATGGGGATCCGGATAACGGCTCACTTCACTCCGCGCGTATCTTCACCGATGAATTCAGGACCGGTCTCCAGGAGCACGCTTATCTGGAACCCCAGGGGCTCCTTGCTGTTTATGGAGATGACGGGATATGCGTTTCAGGATCCATGCAGTGTCCCTATTTTATCAAGGAGGCGCTCGTGCGGGCGCTGGGATGGCCGGAAGAGAGGATACGCGTCATCCAGTTGCCCACCGGCGGCGCCTTCGGAGGGAAGGAGGAATATCCCTCCATCCCGGCTGTGCACACCGCTCTGGCGGCTGTCAAGGCGCGAAAGCCGGTGAGTCTGGTTTTTGATCGCCACGAAGACATGTTGTGCACCACCAAGCGCCACCCGTCCGTTATCAAGCTCAAGAGCTACGTGGATGTGAACAACCGGGTCATAGGCAGGGAGGTGGACATCAGGATCGATGCCGGCGCCTATGCAGGGCTCTCCGGCGTGGTCTTGCAGAGAATGATGTTTTCATGCGGCGGGGTCTACGATGTGCCGAACCTCAAGGTCACCGGCAAGGCCTTTGCCACCAATAACGTGGCCAGCGGGGCATTCCGGGGATTCGGCGCTCCCCAGGTGTTTTTCGCCATCGAGGCGCACATGGAGAATATCGCCGGGGCATTGAATCTGGACGTCATGGAATTCAAACGGCGGCATTTCCTCCACAAGGGTGACACCTCGTCAACCAGAGGTATCTTCCACAATCAAATCAAACTGGACGAGATAGCGTCCGCGTTGGAGCGCATGTCCGGTTACAGTCGCAAACGCGGCCCGACCGGGCCCGGCAATGGAAAACTGGGAGGCATCGGATTCGCCTTTTTCTTCCACGGCTGCGGTTTCACGGGGAGCGGAGAGTCCGAGCTCATACGGGCGCGGGTAAGGCTTAAAAAATATCAGGACAACACCGTGGAGATATTCGTCTCAAGTACCGAAATCGGCCAGGGCTCGCTCACCACTCTGCGCAAGATTGTAGCCGGGACCCTTGAGGTTCCCATTGAAACGGTAAAGCACGCCTATCCCGACACTGACCAGTGCCCCGACTCCGGGCCTACGGTGGCTTCGCGAACGGTTATGATTGTGGGCCGCCTGCTCCATGAAGCCGCTCTGGAAATGAAGCGGAGATGGGATGAGGATACCTTTGATGTCTTCCGGGTATTCAGGTTTCCTGAACATCTGGCCTGGGACAATAAAACCTTCCGGGGAAACGCCTACCCCGAGTATGCGTGGGGGGGCAATGTTGTTTCCGTGGAGGTGGACCCGTTGACCTTTGAGGTAGAGGTAACCGGTATCTGGGCGGTGTATGACATCGGAACGCCCGTTGACGAAACCATCGTGCGTGGGCAGATCGAAGGCGGGATCATCCAGGGACTGGGATATGGCGGCATGGAGGTGATGCAGACGCGTGACGGAGCTCTTATGCAAACGAGCCTGACCGATTATGCTGTTCCAACCGCCTTCGATTTTCCATCCATGGAAATCATGCTGATGGACAACCCCTTTTCGGGCGGGCCATTCGGCGCGCGCGGACTGGGTGAGTTGCCGCTGGTTGGCGCGGCCCCCGCGCTGGCGCTGGCGATTCAGAACGCCATTGGCCGCAAGGTGAAACAACTGCCGGTGACGCCGGAGATAATCATGGAGATGATGAAACGTGGAGATTGAGGTCAGGTTCGAGCTTAACGGGAAGGATGTCGCGATCAGGACCGATCCGCTGAGCCGCCTGCTTGACGTTCTGCGTGACGGCTTGAATCTCACCGGAACCAAGGAGGGGTGCGGGGAGGGCGAATGCGGCGCATGCGCGGTGCTGCTGGATGGTCATCTGGTCAACTCCTGCCTGATTCCAGCCATCATCCTTGAAGGGAAAAGCGTGCTGACCATAGAAGGGTATCGGG
Source organism: uncultured Geobacter sp. (assembly GCA_964517595.1). Lineage (GTDB taxonomy): Bacteria > Desulfobacterota > Desulfuromonadia > Geobacterales > Geobacteraceae > RPRC01. The sequence continues at coordinate 26,404 of CAZFCG010000030.1, forward strand.
ACACGGAAAGGTTTGCGGTTCTGAAGGAGGCCTTTGCCGGGACCGGCGCCGTCCAGTGCGGTTTCTGTACCCCCGGGATAGTTCTGGCCGCGGAGGCCATTCTGAGGAGGAATCCTCATCCAACGGAAGAGGAGGTGAGGGAGGGGTTGTCGGGAAACCTGTGCCGATGTACGGGTTATGCAATGATAGTAGAGGGGATTTTGCTGGCCGCCGAAAGGGGGATGGGTATATGGTGACGGCATTCAGACCAGTGGATCTGCGCGAAGCCCTCGCCATCCGCGCGGGAGAGAGGACGATAGTATTCGCCGGCGGCAGCGACCTCATGGTCAGGGGCCGATCAATATACGGCGGAGCGCCCCACTTCGACCTTCCGGTCCTGATGGTCGGACATCTCCCGGAACTGAAGGAAATCACAATCGACGGGGGCGTTCTGACTATCGGCCCATGCTGCACGCTATCGCGGATTCTCTGTCATGAGGCAGTTCCCTCTTACGTTCGGGCGCCCCTCTTGGGCATGGCGTCTCCTCCGGTACGCAACATCGCTACCCTGGGGGGGAATATCTGCAATGCGTCGCCTGCCGGAGATTCGCTGCCGATGTTGTATGCCCTTGATGCGAGGATTGAGTTGCGGGCCACGGATCGAATAAGGACCTTGAAGGTTTCTGATTTCATAACCGGACCAGGCCGGACCCTCTTGAAGGAAGATGAGATTCTCACCGGGATAAGCATACCCCTGGCGGACTTCAGCCGCGTATGCTACAGAAAGGTGGGGACGCGCCGCGCAAACGGCATTTCCAAGGTTTCGCTGTTTGCGGCGGCTAAGTTGAGCGCTTTCCGCGTGGAGGCGCTGAGGATCAGCTTCGGCTCGGTAGCGCCTGCCGTGGTTCGCAACCGGGAGGCTGAACGCCTCCTGGAGTCGTTGCCGTTGGATGCCGTCGCGCGGCGGGTGGATACCGTGAAGGATTTCTTTGCCTCCCTGATTAATCCCATTGACGACATGAGATCGAGCAGGGAATACCGCCGGACGGTGGCGTTCAACCTGCTGGAGGATTATCTGTGTAATCTGGTTAGCGAGGAGGATTTTTCATGAGACCTTTGTCAAAATCGCCGGGGAGTATCTTCGCCCTGATGCCGTGCGCCACCCGCCGGCTTCCGTACATTGCGCTTGTCGTCTTTTTCTCATTCTCGCTCGCTGGTTGCGGCGGTGGGGAGGGAACGCATCCACAGCGGCAACCGACAATTCATGAACAGTATTCAAGCGCGGTGTCCGATGCAAGGGTCGTGACCGTCGACGAGATTTCCAACATGCTGACGCCCATCGTTCCCTATAACGGTCGTCTGATCTGGGAAAACAACGTGGTCGGTTCCCGGCTTCTGGTAGCCACCGTAATCGATGACAACGGCAAGTACTACAAATGCGAGGAGCCGGGCGGTTGCGCGGGCGATACATGTCGTGAGGGTGGCAACTGCTCCACTTATCACTGGGATTCCTGGGTAACGGTTGCTCCGGAGATGTACAACACGCTTGGGGGGAAGTCCCCATCATTGCTGCGGGTCGTGCAGCTCCTCGGACTTCCCCCCAGCTATGCGACGGTGGGAGGTCCGCGCGAGGCGAAATATGTCCTGGAGCTGTGGGTGTCTCCCAGGGACCTGTTCAGGCCCTGTCCTGACAGCGAGATATCCGATACGGCCTGTGAAACCGCATTTCCAGCGGATCAGTTCCGCATGTTCGACATCAACAACAAAATCCGGGCAACGGAAGGGCTTTCCATCCCCGTTTTCAGGACCTACACGGGATGGTTCAACAACCGGACCAGAAATGTGTACACAGCCACCGATTCCTCCGATGCCTATCCCTGGACGAGGCTTGGATATACCTACGACTGGGGGGGGAGCAATCATGTCGGTCTGAGCGAGTATGTGGTTCATGGAAAAAAAGAGGATGGTGCCACCATCTCCGTGGGGATTCGTTCTCTCAAGACCATCAATGAATATTTCAAGTAAGTGGTGTCATGAAAAAAGATATGCCTGATATCATATATTTACGTGAATTGTGTTTCGTATGCTTACAAAAATATTGACTTGGAAAAACGGTTTTGTTATAAAGCTAACACTTGTTGCGCGGGAATAACTCAGTGGTAGAGTGCAACCTTGCCAAGGTTGAAGTCGCGGGTTCAAATCCCGTTTCCCGCTCCAAAAAAATCAAGGGGTTAGGCATTTAGCCTAACCCCTTTTTTGTCGTTTCATCGTACTTTGCATCCGTTTTTGCATCCGTTTGTCTAAAACCAACCAGACACACGGTGCGACATTCTGAAAATTTTTCTGTTGACCTACTCTCTCCGGAATGTTCATCACACACCTTTCCATCAACAATTGACACACTCCCTGTCAAACCTCATTCAGCTCCTTGAGCAGCGCTATGGTTTTATACACGGAGGCCAAGCTCGTGGTGGGAAACAGAGCCCTTACCTCCTGATAGACTTCGTCCACACTCGGGTGTTCCTTACTGGTAAACAGGATTCGTATAATAGCCAGTCGCTGGGGGGCAGTCGAAAATCACGTCCCTTGATCTTGGAGAGTATCCCGGTCAAGCGTTCTTCTCTATGGTTTTCAGGGTTTGAGTGCGGCACGAGCGTCTCCGGAATTGTAACAATTGACCTCTATAAATAATTGTTATCAATACTATAGCGGGAGATATAAATGTAAAGTTGAATTGCGCGCCTTTTCTCGACAACAGTCAGGATGTCGTTGCGATCAACGAGCAGTTGGAGACACGTGCAAAACCGGTGCTGAAACGGGGGGAGCGGAATCATTTTAGGCTGTACCCTCGTATCCCTGACATGGTACATCCTGCCTGCGATGCGGTTCGTCATGGTTCCGGTACCGCCGTAACACCGCAGCAACTGGATCCTTCACCCGCGGTGCAACAGAAACAGTGTTCACCGAGGACGATCTTCCGGCCGGGTTGCGCGACTTCCTGCAACCGCGTCGCGTTGAGCGGCGTCCCGTCGCTGTCGCGGATCGGCAGTGCGGCTGCGAGATTGAAATCGCAGTCAAAGAGGGTTCCCTGCCAGTTTATGCTGATGAGAGAGCGGCACATGATCCCATGGGCAGCCAGGGGGTTGAACCGCTCCGCCAGAGTCCGCAGATACGTGTCGAATGTTCCCGTCTCTTCCAGCCCGCGGCGGAAGCGTCCGAGCGGCGCATTGGTGATGGTGAAGAGACTGGTGAACCGTATGCCGTACCTCTCCCCGAGTTCCTTGCGGTAGAGGGTTTCCAGGAAGGTCTGCGAAGGAGGAAGGTTCCCGTCTCCTGGATTGAAGACGAGATTCAGTTCCAGCGTGTCTCCGTATCCGATACTGTTCAGCCTTCGCAGGGCGGCGATGGATTTTTCAAATGCGCCGCTTCCCCGCTGACGGTCCACATTGGCCTCCAGAAAACAGGGAAGTGAGGCGAAGAGGACCAGTGCGTGGTCCCGATACAATTCCGGGAGATACGTCATGTTCTCTTCGCATAAGACGGTCAGGTTGGTGCGGACCATGCGCCTGGGCGCAAGCGTGCGGCTCCGGTCGAGGAGATAGATGAAATGGGGGTTCATCTCCGGGCAGCCTCCGGTGATGTCCAACGTCAGGCCGGGATGTAACCGAAGGAAGTCGAGTACGTCATCCATGACTTCCCGACCCATGATGTTCCTGCCGTCAGGTGACGCATTCACATGGCAGTGGGCGCAGGCCAGGTTGCAGAGGTCGCCCAGATTAAGCTGTACCGTGCGCAGGGTGTCAAATCTGGAGCAGGATGGATCGACCCCTTCAATGATTCGCTGAAAGCAGCGGTGTTGATTGACATCGGTTTTTTCGTTGGTCGAATGTGGCGTTGCTGTGTCGGTCATCGGTCTGTCCTTTCGGAAGGTTGACAGAAGTTGGTGGTACGTCAATAAAAGCCTGTCATGCTCATCTTCCGGACTGTCATTTTACACGCAAGGATTGAAGCAAAGAGGGGTCGGTCACGCGGGCGAAATCCGGGATGCTCTTGATCTTCCCCTGCCTTTGCAGGAATTCCGCAATCCTGTCGAGACTGCGTAACGTGTTCCGGTCGAGATTGAGGCGGAGGTTGTGCAGCTTTATGGAGGCTTCAGCGTCCCGGACGGAAAGGCCGCCGACGCGGCCAATCAGCTCCGCTGCCTCGCGTGGGCGCTTCCGCATGAAGATTTCCGCCTGTTTCAGGGCGGCCAGGAACTTTTTCACTTCGCCGGGCCGCTCGGCCAGAAGCTCTTTTCGGGCGAGGATCAGGAGCGGATAGGAGTTCCCCAGCCCGCCCAGGGTTCCCATCACCCGTGCCCCTCTCGCTTCGGCCAGAGAGGGAGTCGGCTCGCTGGCGACATACGCGTCGATGGCGCCGGCCGACAACGCCTCGGGCATGTTTTCCGGGGCCAGATCAATAACCTGAATCTTCTTGATGTCGATGTCGTGCTTGACACACCATGCGAGAAAGCCTCCGTAGGTGGAAGTGCCTTTTTTTACGGCCAGCTTCCTGCCTACCAGGTCGGTGGGGTTCCTGATCGGTGAATCCTTCCGGACAACGATGCGGTGGCGGTTCTCGCCTCCTCCGTGGCTGGCGATTATCCGGAAACGGTCGCTACGGGAGACGGCAATCACGGCAGTGGTGTCGCCCATCTCCCCTATGTCGGCCGAACCGGAATACAGGGCCTCGGCGCAGGCCGGTCCGCTGGTGAATCGGGATGGCGCGACGGCGAGCCCCTGTTGACGGAAGAACCCTTTTTCCACGGCCACGATACAGAGCGCGCTGCCGACCCGGTCCTGGTAGGCGAAGCGGATCGGCGCCCCGGCAATGGAATCCCCGGGAACGGCAAGCGGCAACAGCGTTGCGATCAGTGTAATAAACGTGAGAAGCATAGCCAGGCGTTTCATGTTCTACTCCTTTTTTGTTGTGGCGGCAGGCAGCACGGCATGTCGTCGAGGACCGCACGCAGGCCGCTTATGGTTTCTTCCAAGGTTGTTGAGGCGCGCGAACGGGGCCGCGGAAGTTCAATGGAGATCTCTCGTTTTACGCTGTCGGGAGGAGTCCCGATGACGATTACCCGGTCGGCGAGCACGGCGGCCTCCTCCACGCTGTGGGTGACGAAGGCGATGGCGCGGCGTCGGGCATGCCAGATGCGAAGCAGCTCTTCCTGCAGACGCTCGCGGGTGTTGGCGTCAAGGGCGCTGAAGGGCTCGTCCATGAGGAGCGCGAGCGGGTCCAGCACCAGAACGCGGGCCAGGGCGGCGCGCTGCCGCATGCCGCCGGACAGCTCGTGTTGGTAGGAGTCTTCGTATCCGGAAAGACCCACCATGGCGAGGCACTCGTCGATTTTCCTCTGCATTTCTTCCCTGGGAAGTTTCATGCAGCGCAGGCCGAACTCGACGTTGCCGCGAACCTTGAGCCATGGAAACAGGGTGGGATCCTGGAACACCACGGATCGCTCCGGGGAGGGTCCCGTAACCGGGGCGCCCTGGACGAGAACCCGTCCTGCCGTTGGTTTAATGAAACCGGCAATGAGATTGAGGAGGCTGGTTTTTCCGCAGCCGCTGGGCCCGAGCAGACAGACGAATTCCCCTTCCCCGATTTCGAGGCTGACATTGTCGAGCGCCAGCGTCCGGTTGCCGTTGGCGTTCGGGTAGTGCAAGGAGACACCCTCCAGGGCAATCATGCCGCGCCTCCCGAATCCCTGAGCCGCCACCGCTCTATCGTCCATCGCTCCAGGTTGGCGAAGACAAGCCGTTCGACTGCCAGACCGATAAACATGATTACCGCCAGGCAGGCAAAGGCCGATATGTAGTCCAGGGTCCAGCGCGACTGGATGATAGAATAGCCGAGCCCGGTGCCGGTGCCGACCACCATCTCCGCGGCCAGCAGGACCCGCCAGCCGTTGCCGAGCCCCACCCGAAGCCCACTCAGGATGTGCGGCAGGGCGCCGGGCAGGAGCACCCGGAAGACCAGGGTTGTCCCACGCGCTCCCAGCATGCGCGCAGCCCTCAGGTAGGTCGCGTCCACCTCCTTCACCCCGGCCAGGACATTGATGGCGACCGGTGGAAAGGCGGTGACGGCGATCATGAATACCGTGGTTTTTTCGCTGATGCCGAACAGCAGCAGGGCAACGGGAATCCACGCCAGGCCGGGGACCAGTTGCAGGCAGTGGACGAGAGGGAGGGTGAGCCGCCGGAACACGCCTTCGCGCCCCGCGGCCAGACCGAAGGCGAGCCCGCAGGCGGCGGCCAGCGAAAAGCCGGTGACCCACCGTCTCAGGCTGTCTTCGATGTGACGGTAGATGCTCTGGTCAACGAGATCCTCTCCCGTCAGCAGACGGGCAAGGTGTCCGGCCGTCATGACCGGAGTCGGGAAATCAACACCCCGGGCCGAGGAGACGATGACTGCAACGATCTGCCAGAGAATTCCACCCAAAAGGACGGTTCCGGCCGTAAAGGCGAGGTTGCTGACAATTTTATTACATGATGGAGGGGAAGAAGGCATTACGTCGTCCCGCGTGGCAATTTGAAGTCTGATTTATCGAAGTCCTTGGGCTTCACTACTTCCCACGATACAGCCTCTCTCCGTTTGCGGAGGTCATATTGTACAGACAGAAAGGTATCATTTTCCCATTGGGAGCGACCACGTGGATGCAGCAGTCCTTCGTCCGTTCCAGGTCCAGGTTCCAGACATCCTGGAAGGCCATGCAGGAAATGGAGAGCATCCGCGTCCTTACCCGCTCAAGAAATCCGTCCAGGGTTTCACTACCCGTCTCCCCAGCCGTGGAGTCGCAGCAACAACACTCCCCGCCTGCTGCGGCGGGTGGCGCGGACCATTGCCGCGCCGTGAAGGATACGGCATGAGCATCTCCGCCTTCGGACGAACAGCACCCTCCTGCATCGTGTCCGGTAAGGGGCTGCAGGCCGCCGCCTGGTTTCGGGAGAAACGTGCCGTGGAAGGAGCAGAGGGAGTTTTCCCACCCCGGCGGGCTGAAGTCCTCGACACGCATCATGCCGTCCGTCTGTTCCTCGATGAGGCGCATCAGGTCCGGCATGGTGAGGCGGGTGTCGTTTTCCGGGGCATCGGGGCAGCGCCCGAAGTACCCCACAGGTTGAAAATGCACCCCGCGCACCGCGGGGGACAGCTCCAGGGCCAGTTTGATGATGGCGCCGATATTGTGGGTATTGACGCCGGGGACGATGGTGGGCACCAGCACCACGCCGATCCCGTTTGCCGCGCACCGTTCGATGGCGCGCCGTTTCGCGGTGTACAGGTGACGGCCCCTCAGGGTTTCGTAGATACCGTCTTCCGTGCCGTCGAACTGGAGAAAGACCGACGCGGCACCGGCCTTATGCAGAGTTGCGGCATAGGATTCTTCTTCGGCGATGCGCAATCCGTTGGTGTTCACCTGGATGTAGGGGAAGCCGAACGAACGGCCCATCTCGATGATTGCGGGCAGATCGTTCCGCACCGTGGGTTCGCCGCCGGAGAGCTGAATCATGATGTCCGTCCCGTAGGCGCTCATCACCCTCCGATAGCATTCTTCTATCTCGGGAAGTTCGAGATCCTGTCCCGCCCCGCTGCCGGAATTGGCGAAACAGACCGGGCAGCCGAGGTTGCAGCGGGACGTGACCTCGATGACGGCGGCGCAGGCGTTTTTGCGGTGCGTCGGGCAGATGCCGCAGTCGAAGGGGCAGCCGTTCACGGTCGATGTCTGACACTCCCCGGTGCGGTTGCCGCCGCTCTTTTTCTTCCATCCCCGGAACTCCGGCCCGCTCCGCCAGATGATGGTGCTGAACTCGCCGTGTTCCGGGCATCGTTTGACGAGAAACACGTCGCTTCCGCGGATCTCGCGCGTCGCCGGGAGTTTTTTCATGCACACCGGACAGAGACTCTCCGTTTCAAAAACATTTTCACAATCGCAGCAATCCATTACCTCACCTCATTTCATGAGCAACAGCAATCATCGTTTTCAGCTTTACCCTTCATCAACGGTTCTACCACGTAGGTGAATAACCCGGCGGCAAGGAGACCTCCGCAAATCGGACCAAGAACATACACAGTAATGAAACCGAGTCCCTGATCTGGCATGGCAGCGCTTCCCCATCCGGTCAGCAGGGCGAAGAGTCTCGGCGACAGGTCCCGCGCTGGATTCAGTCCTGCCTGGGTGAGCGGAGCGATGATTGAGATAATGATGGTTACGGTTACGCCGATGAATACCGGCGCCAGCGCATCATCGGGTCGTCCCAGGTTGCACCCTTCGGTCAATGAAAAAATGAGGAAGACGAGAGCGAAGGTGCCGACCGCTTCAGCAAGAAAAGCGGTAAGGGGGCTTACCATTGCCGCGGCCCCGGCGCCGGGATTGGGGTAGAATTCTCCAAACATCTGGGCTGTCTTTACCGAAGCGGGAGATCCTCGCAGGATGTGGTTCACGCTCTCAAAATGGGCAATGGAATCGGCGAACAACAGGTAGAGGGTCGCGGCCGCGGCAAAAGCGCCGAGGAACTGGCCGCAGAGATAGACCGGCAGTTTTTTCGGAGACATCCTCTTGCCGAACACCATGGCGACGCTTACCGCCGGGTTGAGATGAGCACAGGAGAGATGTCGGGTCGCGTAGATGGCGATCGTCACTCCCAGGCCCCAGACCATGGCCACCTGGAAAAGTCCCATATGCGCCGAAAACAGGACGGTGACGGCAACCGAGCCGCAGCCGAAGAGCACCAGCAGAAAGGTCCCGATAAATTCCCCCATGAAATGATGCGGCAGCTTCACAATAATCCCCTTTCTTAGAGAACGGCGACAGTCTGCTTTTAAGCGCGCCTGCTTGAGCAGGCTGTCTCAATTGATAGCTATTCAAATTCATCTGGCAGGAAGGTTATTTCAGCAGCATGAACCACTGCCGCATGGATCTCCGGCGGGCGCCGCGCACGATGGCCCGCAGTCAAAGGGGCCGTAATGGACCGACGTATCGCCGACAACCTTGAAATGTCGGCCGAAGCGGGTCTCGCTCACCATGGAGGCGGTGTTGCCGCAGACCAACATTGGTTTGCCGGTAATAAAGGTGTGATGATAATCGAGGGGAAAGCTGAAGGGGTGGTCGGGGATGGTTCCGAGGTAATATGCCGCCTGACCGAAATCCTCGCAGATGTCTTCCAGGGAGGCCAGCTTGAAGGCGCGAATCTTGATGGAATAGAAATCTATCATTCCGGCTTTGGCTTTGAGCTCAGGATTGTCGATGGTGATACGGCTCTTCGACATCACGCGGTAGTCGGGGCAGCCGAGGTCGCGCAGGAGCCTGCGGAAGTCTTCGATATACATCGCTCCGCCCAGGCATTCGCCCAGCAGGACCGGATCGTCCGTCAACTCTTTCGGGACCCTTCTCCCGGCAAAAACATCGGAGAAAAACAGCTCTCCGCCCGGCTTCAGGACCCGGAAGATTTCGGAAAACACCCGATTCTTATGCGGAGAGAGGTTTATCACGCAGTTGGAGATAACGACATCGATTGAGTTGTCCTCAATTTTCAGGGAAGCCAAGTCTTCAATGTAACCGCAACGGAAATCGATGTTGGATTTTGTATATCCGAATTTCCTCGCCTGTGCATCCTGATGTTTCCTGGCAACCGCAAGCTGTTCTTCGGTCATGTCAACGCCGATTACGAACCCGTCCGGCCCGACGAGCTTGGAGACGAGATAGGTGTCCCTTCCGGCGCCGCACCCGATATCCAGCACCGTACACCCTTCCAAAGCAGGGGGGATGGGAGAGCCGCATCCGTAAAACCTGTCCAGAATCTCATCGTCGATCTCATCCAATATCCCGCGATGGTTTTCGGGTATCGATTCAGCACAGCAGCAGGCGTTGGTCTTCAAGTCCCTCGTACTTTGCAATACCTTTCCGTAGTATTCCTTTATGGCATTCAGTGTCGCGTTTTCCATTACCGCCTCTCCTTTGCTTGATCATTAAATAGCCAATTGTTATTCAGCTCCAGCTGGCAACATCCCAGGTCTATGCCGCGCTGCGGAGGGGGAAGCGCCAATCCCGGAGCAAGGCGGTAGCGCACGTTTTTCCCTTCTCGAAGAGAGACTACAAAACCTTCATCACGCAGTATTTTCAGATGATGCGAAAGCAGGGTCAGGTCAATTTTGAGAACGTAATTCAATTCCCCTACATTTTGGGGTCGATCAAGAAGTTGGGCGATGACAGCCCAGCGCGTCGGGTCCGCAATGGCCTTTAGCCGGCCGGAACAGAATGCGTTGGAATAAGGACTCTCTATTGTCATATACGCCCCTCTTTATTATTGAATGTATTTTCATATGAAAATATATTCAATATATCTGTTTGTCAAGGGGGTAAGTGACTCTTGCGTTCTTACCAATGTCCAGTTGACCTATACCCTAACCGGGGTCTCCTCACGAAACGGAAATTTTCGTACGCTAAGCCTCCTCCGCCTCACTTGGAAATCAACAAGAGCCCCTCCTC
>CAZFCG010000031.1:0-36497 GCA_964517595.1 uncultured Geobacter sp.
CGCCGCAAGGGCGGGTGTCCGAATCAAAGGAACCCACGGCTTGCGTCACGCAGCGGGCACAGACACGCTCGAAGCCAACGACCTCCGGGCCGCCCAGGAAGTACTGGGACATTCAACAATACGAAGCACGGAAAAATACACCCATGTCGCGACAAACCGGAAACGCGCGGTAATGGATGCCACAAGGCTTTACAGGGAGCAAGAAAGGCAAAGGCGCAAGCAGAGCGGCTCTGCGCACGTAGATAATAATTCGGAAAAATAATCAAATAATTCCGCAACCTTGTGTGATGGTAAGTTTAATGGCATTCAAGAGGTCGTCAGTTCGATCCTGATCAGCTCCACCATTTATCAAAAAAGGTTCGGTGATATTCACTGAACCTTTTTTTCATTCATGGTTCCATATTTCAGCCGGGCCGGATTCTTTTTTCACTGCTGTACAATGACTTTACAGTCAGGAGAATTTCCCGTCCATGTAACAAAAACCGATTTTTCCTGGAAATCTGATGGAAGAATGCGCGGTTGCTGTGTTATAACTTTTCATACTTTACCCTGAATAATTGATGGTAAAAGATTTCACTTGGCCGATCCATATCGAGCCATTTCCGTGTTCAATAGCGTGCGCTGTTTTATAGGGGTATTTTAATGAAAATATGTGTAATTGGCACTGGATATGTCGGGCTTGTGGCTGGAACCTGTTTTGCCGAGAGCGGCAATAACGTCACATGTGTCGACATTGTCGAGGCGAAGATTGAAGGCTTGAAAAACGGCATTATTCCTATCTATGAACCCGGTCTCAAGGAGATGATCCTTCGCAACACAGAAGAGGGGCGTCTCAGATTCTCCACTGATCTTGCGTCTGCGGTAAAAAACTCCCTCCTCCAGTTCATTGCGGTCGGCACTCCTCCAGGGGAAGACGGTTCAGCGGATCTGAACCATGTTCTTGCTGTTGCCCGCGAAATCGGGTCGGCGATGGAAAATTTCAAGATTGTGGTCAATAAGTCCACCGTCCCCGTGGGTACGGCGGACAAGGTTCGCGAAGTTATTTCCGAAGTCCTTGCTGAACGGGGCGTTTCCATCGAGTTTGATGTCGTGTCCAATCCCGAGTTCCTGAAGGAAGGCGCGGCGATTGATGATTTCATGAAGCCCGATCGCGTTGTCATCGGTGTGGACAACGTCCGTACAGCGGAAATAATGAAGGAACTGTATGCGCCATTTATGAGGAGAACGAATCGCGTAATTGTAATGGATGTGCACAGCGCCGAAATGACGAAGTATGCAGCCAATGCGATGCTTGCCACAAAGATCACATTCATGAACCAGATTGCCAATCTCTGCGACCTTCTGGGCGCTGATGTCGCCGCGGTCCGTGAGGGAATCGGGTCGGATTCCCGTATTGGATACGATTTTCTCTTTCCCGGCGTCGGGTATGGCGGTTCATGTTTTCCAAAAGACGTTAAAGCCCTTGTTATGACCGCCGAGGAATGTAATTATGATTTATCACTGCTGAGGGCGGTCGACGAAGCAAATGAGCGGCAAAAGGAGATACTGCCCCACAAGATATTTTCACGCATGGGAGATGGCGGCAAGGAACAGTCTCTCACGGGAAGGAGTATTGCTGTCTGGGGGTTGTCCTTTAAACCAAGAACCGATGACATGCGTGAAGCGCCATCCATAGTAATCGTGGAAAAATTGCTCCGGGCTGGCGCGGAGGTGCATGTCCATGATCCCGTTGCCTTGAATGTGGCTCGTGGGGTCTTTGGGGATCGTGTCTCATACAGTAATAATGAGTATGACATCCTGCGGAACGCGGACGCATTGGCTATCGTTACGGAATGGAATGAATACCGGAATCCCGACTTCGAAAGGATCCGGGATTTGCTGAAATTTCCGGTAATCTTCGACGGGCGGAACCTCTATGAGCCGCGAAGGATGAAAGAACTGGGTTTCGAATACTTTCCCATTGGAAGAAACGGCATGCAGTTTTATCAGGAAAGGGGCAATGCATGAGAGTACTTGTAACCGGCGGCGCCGGATTTATCGGCTCCCATCTTTGCGCGCGCCTTCTTGATAATGGACACGACGTCATCTGTCTGGACAATTTCTTCACCGGCAGGAAAGACAACATAAGACCTCTGATGAATAACAACAGGTTTGAGCTTGTACGTCATGACGTTACTCAACCGATTCTCCTTGAAACGGACAGGATATTCAATCTCGCATGCCCGGCCTCACCTATCCATTATCAGTACAACCCGGTAAAGACCATCAAAACAAGTGTTCTCGGCGCCATACACATGCTTGGACTCGCGAAGAGGGTCAAGGCCCGCATCCTTCAGGCATCCACCTCGGAAGTATATGGCGATCCCCTGACCCATCCGCAATCTGAGGAATACTGGGGGAACGTTAATCCAATCGGATTGAGAAGCTGTTATGACGAAGGTAAAAGGGTTGCCGAAACCCTTATGATGGATTACCATCGCCAGAATTCGGTTGACATCCGTATCGTGCGCATCTTTAACACGTATGGTCCAAACATGGCCCTCAATGACGGACGGGTCGTTTCCAATTTCATCGTGCAGGCGTTACGGGGCGAGGACATCACCGTTTATGGCGACGGAACCCAGACACGCTCTTTCTGTTACGTTGACGACCTCCTGGAAGGCATGCTGCGTTTCATGGAGCATGAAGACTGCACCGGTCCCATTAACCTTGGAAATCCCGCTGAGACATCCATTCTGGAATTCGCCACACGGATTATCGAACTGACCGGGTCCTCATCCAGAATAATATTCGAACCTCTTCCATCGGATGATCCGAAGCAGCGGCAACCTGACATCTCCCAGGCAAAGGCGAAACTTGGCTGGCAACCTCGCACGGATCTGGAAACAGGACTGAAAAAGACCATAGAATACTTCTCCGGCATTCTGAAACAGGAAGGATAGCCACCTGTCCATATGAAAAAGAGGATGTATCTCATCCCGGCGGGCTTCATCCTGCTCTTTCTCTCTTTCACTATATTCGGTGAGCGGGGTCTCTTGCGCATTTCACGCCTGAATCAGGAAAAAGAGGAAATCCAGAGGCGTGCGGCCGAGATCCGTGCCGAGAACGACCGCCTGAAAAGAGAAATCGAGGCGCTGAAGACGGACCGCCGGTACCTTGAAAGTCTCGCCAGAAAAGATTTCGGCCTTGTTAGAAAAAACGAGGTCATTTATCAATTCCCAGCGAAAAAGTAAGGTATCACAGGAATCATTCCTGCTGGGCGCTTGTTCTGGGCGCCAAAAAATAACAACATGTTCGCCTGAGCCATATGCTATTGTTTTCCGGCTTTTTTCGAAAAATTGCCAGTGATGGTAGTAAGGCGTTTACTTGGAGTCGTGTCGTCCGATGTCCGGAGTTGCCCCATGTCTAGCGAAAAGTCTTTTCAGCGCTGCGCCGTATGCGCATGGCGTGCGGATTGCCGGAAAAAATTCTGTGTGCATGATGGCGGTGCGCGATGCCCTGACTTTACACGGGACATAACTCTTGGAAAAATAACGGAAAACAGGAAAGAGCTGGAAAAGTAGTATTCTGGAGGAATAATGAAGAAGCGGTTACAGCAATACCTAGCTAAATGCCTTGAAGAATGCCGAAGCAAGGGATCCCTTGCTTCGGAACATATCCCCGATGCGTTGGTTGAAGTGCCAAACCATGCGGAACACGGTGATTTTGCGACAAACATCGCCATGCTTCTTGCAAAATCGGAAAAAAAGCCACCCCGCCAGATTGCGGATCTCCTTGCATCCCGCTTCAAAAAGGATATGGATCTCTTTGAAAATGTCGAGGTCGCAGGTCCAGGTTTCATCAATTTCTTCATCAATAAGGATATCTGGCGGCAGACCCTTGGGAAGATCTGCCAGGCCGGCGATGACTATGGAAAGAGCAAGGCGGGACAAGGCAAAAAAGTCCAGGTGGAGTTTGTCAGCGCAAATCCCACCGGTCCCCTTCACATAGGGCATGGTCGCGGCGCCGCAACCGGGGACGCCATAGCCTCTATACTCTCCGCCGCCGGATTCGAGGTAGTGAAGGAGTATTACATCAACGACGCCGGAAACCAGATGGATACGCTCGGAAGATCCGTGTATCTCAGATACCGTGAATTGCTTGGCAAAGTCGTTGATTTTCCGCAAGACTGCTATCAGGGAGATTACATCAAGGACATAGCGCGAGACCTCGTAGCGAAGTACGGCTCGCGCTATCTGGACACCCCCGAAGATGAATCGGTCAAGTATTTTGCGAAGATAGGCGGAGAACTCATCCTGAAGGGGATTCAGCAGGACCTTAAAGACTTCGGTGTGGTTCATGATACATGGTTTTCGGAACAATCCCTTTTTGATGAAGACAAGGTCGAAAAAGCTATTTCTTATTTGAAAGAAAGAGGCTACCTGTACGAGAACGAGGGAGCGCTCTGGTTCAAGACCACTGAATTCGGGGATGATAAAGACCGTGTTGTTGTAAGGGGGAATGGTGTTACAACCTATTTCGCCTCCGACATCGCCTACCACCGGGAAAAGTATGAACAGGGTTTCGACCTGGTAGTCGATGTCTGGGGAGCTGACCATCACGGTTACGTACCGCGATTGAAAGCTGTTGTGCAGGGACTTGGACGCAATCCCGACGATTTGCGGATTGTCCTTGTCCAGCTTGTAGCGCTCCTGCGAAACGGGATCCCGGTTGCCATGTCCACCAGAAGCGGAGAATTTGTCACTCTCAAGGAAGTCGTCGATGAGGTCGGCCGGGATGCCGCCAGATTCTTTTTTCTGATGCGACGCTTCGACAGCCAACTTGACTTTGACCTCGAACTGGCGAAAAGCCAAAGCTCGGACAATCCGGTATATTATGTCCAATACGCGCACGCCCGAATTCACGGTATCTTCGAGAATGCCGTGGAAAAAGGGGCGGTTTTGCCTGATGTTTCCCAGGTAGACCTGTCAAAGCTCGGCACACCGGAAGAGATGGCGCTCATAAAAGCTCTGGCTGCCTTCCCGGATGTGGTTGAGGGGAGTGCGCTGAACTTTGAACCTCACAGAATTCCTTTCTATCTTCAGGAGCTTGCGGGTCATTTCCATAGTTTCTACAACAAAAACAGGGTCATCGGTGAAGATGCCGAATTGACCTCCGCTCGCCTTCTCCTGTTGAAAGGCACAGCCCAGACACTGAAAAACGGCCTTTTCCTGATGGGCGTCTCGGCGCCGGAAAGGATGTGACGGAAGGAGCTGAAAAATAATGGCCCTTGACTACAGCCACCGTACACAGGTCAGCAGAAACCGTCCGAAGAAACGTTCAACAAAGCCGTTTCTGCTTATTATATTCTTTGCACTGTCTGGAGTATACCTTCTGGGTCTTGGAACCGGATGGCTGCTATTCAATGGCAAAGGCCGAGAAGCCCCTTCCGTAGCGGCATCAGGCGCCTCCGTACCCGACGGGAAACAGAAGAACGAGGTAAATCAGCAGACTACAGCAAAGGATTCCGTAACCGCGGTCAAAAAAGCCGAAACAGCGGAAACACCCCTGACCTTTTATTACACCCTTCCAAAGGGTGACAAGGGAATCATCGGAAGCGGAGTCAATCTGTCGCGTGAAGACAAGGCGCCATTGACGAAAAAGGATGTACCGGCCCAGGCAGCCGTTGCAGGTACGATGGTACAGAATAAATCCGGGCAAAAAGCAGGTGGAACACCACCGGGCGCGCATGCCGGAAGTGAACAGGACCAGGATAAAAAGCCGCCCGCGCCTGCTAAGAAGGATAAGGCGGAGGTCTCCGTTCCTGCTCCAAAAAATGAGGGGAAAGGAAAGGCCGTCTACTCGGTTCAGGTAGGTTCATACCAGGACAAGGATGATGCCCAGGAGTTGAAGACCGCTCTTGAGCAAAACGGCTTTTCCGCCCGTGTTTCAGAATATAAGGTTCCGGGCAAGGGTGTCATGTACAGGGTCAGGGTGGGAAGGAAGATGGAGCGGGAAGACGCGTCAAAACTGGCCGCAAAGGTTGGAAGAGGCGCCATCCCCATTCCGGAATAGTAAAAACCAAATAATTATCGATACAAGAGAAATTGTTGTTGACACATGCTGAACAGGCATGCTATAAACATCAAGTTAAATAAATGACGCGGGGTGGAGCAGTCTGGTAGCTCGTCGGGCTCATAACCCGAAGGTCGAAGGTTCAAATCCTTCCCCCGCAACCAAAAAAACAGCGAAATGGAATCGGTAAATTGACCGGTTCCATTTTTTTATGCAAAAAATAATGTGGCGTATGTTTTGATGGTCAATTTTACTGTGTATATGAACCAAAAAACACCTAGTACCTTGTACTATTTAAAGTTGCGGATAAAGACGCCTTAGCTTGATTCGGGCGTCCGTTGTAGTGAACTGCCAGTTGATTTTTCGGCAACTGTTATTTCTGTCGGCTTCCCAGGCCGCTACTTCTGCCTGCATGGTTGGCATGTCGGGGATCCGACGGTCAAGACACTGTCCTTTCAAGACGCTGAGTTCGATCTCTGCCATATTCAACCAGCTACCATGTTTGGGTGTGTAATGGATTTCGAGGCGTTCAGCGAGCCTCCTTGCCTCCTTTGGCTCAAAGGTTTCGTAGAGCGAGGCGATACTATGGGTGTTCAGATTGTCCATGACCAGCCGTACCTTGATCGCATCAGGATAGCGCAGATTCAGCATCTGTCGGATCTGCAACGCCCAGTCCTTTCTGGTGCGACGTTCTGTGACGGTAACGTGTCTTTTACCGTTGAGCGGTTCGACCTCCATAAAGATTTCCGCCACACCGTTTCTGACGTATTCGTAGTCAATGCGTTGCGGTTGCCCCGGCTTTGCCGGTACCGGGTTGCAAACTTCGCCGATCATCTGTTTGCAGGATTCATCCATACAGACAACCGGATAGTCAGGATCATACGGAAGATGGTAGACCTCCAGAACATCCTCCATGTTGGCTACGAACGCCGCGCTTCCTTCTGGAGGGATTTTCCAGTATTTGCGGCGGTGAGGCTGAAGTTCATTTTTTTTAAAGCGCGCTGTATGCTCATGAGCGACACGGATTCGGCAAAGTTGAGCTCTACTGCCTTGTCGGCAAGAAGCCTGATAGTCCAGCGTCTATGCCCTTCTGGCGCGTCGGAGCAAGCCAGGGCAAGCAGACGAGCCTCAAAAGCACCGTCAAATCTAACCTCGCGAGGCGGCTTTTCCCTTGGCTTTCGCTCCAAAGCGGCCGCTAGACCTTCTTCGACAAACCGCCGCTTCAGGTGTTCAATGGTGCGCTCGCTAATTCCAAGCGCTTTTGCAGTGTCGGAAACGCTCCATGCCGGGCCAGATGGGCCGGCATCAGAAAGTAACAGAGCCCGCGCATGGATAATCCGCCTAGCGTGGTTTACGCCTCGTTTGGTTAATGCCTCAAGCTCTGCGCGCTCCTGCTCGGTGAGCGTTACTCGATACCTTGGCATGGTGCCCTCCTTGAATGAGATGCACCAGTATGCCACATGACGTCAAAAAAACGAATGTTTAATTGTTACTTGATACTAGCTTCAATAAGCTTTATTTTAGCCACGGTATCCTCGTAGATCGGACTATTAACAAAGGGTTGTTTTGTCCCGTGCAAAATTATATTTTCTTCTGGTTGCAAGTCTATTATAGCCAATATCAAATTAGTCCTCGCAGCAAGCTGCTTTAGATGAGTAATTGCTTCTTCACGTGTTAATCTTGCCATATCAACATCCGGATTATATATCCTGGCGTGGGCAAGATTTTTCAATCATCTGTGGTGGACGAAAATAAATTCCTTATTTACGCTTCAAACCGCTGATCAAGCATGATGCGTTCTTGCTCTAGCCATTTTCCTTCTCTTTGAACCGCCTTAACCACCTCGGAGTAGAAATCAGACATTCCCTTAATTGGGCATTGCTTTCTGCCGACAAACATCTCGGCCGCATATTCTGCCCAGAATTTCGGAACAAATAACAGCATTGACTGTTGTGGAGCATATTTCCTGAAACTCAGAGCAATTTTCAAGCACTTGGGATCAATGTCACTGAAATGAGAATAGGCGACATTCCCTATAGCTTCCCCAACCTCACGCCATCGTGCCGAGGGTCTTGCGAAAACGGGCCAGGGAGAATGAAAACAGGACCGTACCGATAAGGAAGAGTGTGATGAACTGCGGCCAGACTACCGAAAGCCCCGCGCCACGGGACAGAATGGCCTGGGCGAGTATCACGAAATGGGTATTCGGCGCCGCGAGCATTATGAACTGGACAAACGCTGGCATGCTTTCACGCGGTGTAACGCTGCCCGAAAGGATCTGCAACGGTAGAAGAATCAGCATCATCAAAAGACCGAACTGGGGCATCGAGCGGGCAATGGTACCGAGAAAGATGCCCAGTGACGTGGTGGCGAACAGGTTAAGAGCCGTGCCTATCAGGAACAGGGCAATGGAACCTTCAATGGGAACCGAGAGCAATCCCTGTACAACGAATACCAGTGAACCGGCCGTAGCAAGCAGCGACACCAGCGCCATGGCCCATACCTTGGCTGTCATGATCTCGAAGGGGGTGACCGGCATCACCAGCAGATGCTCCACTGTGCCATGCTCACGTTCGCGGATAAGGGCCGCGCCAGTGAGGATGATGGAGAGCATGGCGACGCTATCGATGACCTTCCTGACAGCCCCAAACCAGGATTTGTTCAGATTGGGATTGAAGCGCGACCGCAGGGCCAGATCCACTGCGGGGAGTGGATTTGTACGATGGCGCTGCAGGAAGGCGTTGATCTCGCTGCCGATGATGGCCTGGATATGTCCGCTTCCGGTGAAGGCTTGGCTCATCCTGGTCGCGTCTACATTGAGCTGGACCACTGGGGAGCGGCCAGCCAGCAGGTCGCGCTGAAAGTTGGGGGGGATATCGAGTGCAAAGGTAACGAGGCCGGCATCCATCCGGGCATCAATCTCGGCGTGGGAGATCAGCAACGGCGGCATGAAATATGGCGGATAGAAGGCATCAACGATGCTGGCCGAGAGTTGCGAGCGATCCTCGTCGATTATGGCGATCGGAGCCTTGTGCAGCGTCTCGGGAATGGCTGTTGCCCCCACATAGACTGAGAAGGTAAAGGCGTAGACAATCAGGACGACCATCACCCGGTCCCGCATCAGACTGCGCAGTTCCTTGATACCGAGATGAATGATAGTGGCGACGCGCATGGTCAGTGCTCCTGCTTTCTGAGCAAGGCCGCACCCAGGACGATCAGCAGGGGAACGGCAAGCAGCAAGGGGATAAACGAGGCATGAAGATTGCTGAAACCCAGCGCCTTGGAAAAAACACCTCGGCAGATGGTCAAGAAATGGGTGGTGGGGTAGGCTTTGCCGATGAGTAACCCTGCTCCTTCAAGCGAAGAGACCGGATCAATCATGCCGGAGAACTCAATTGTCGGCAGCATGGTCAGTACCGTCGTGCCGAATATGGCGGCGATCTGGGTTCGAATAAAGGTTGAGATAACCAGTCCGATCGCGGTGGCGGTGATCACATAGATCAGCGCACCAACGGCAAGGGTGGGAAAACTTCCTTTAAGCGGCACGTTGAATACGTATATGGCCAGTGCGGTGAGCAACAGGAAGTTGAGCATTGCCAGCGCCACGTAGGGGAGCTGTTTGCCGAGTAGAAACTCCAGGCGGGTAACCGGCGTGACGTAGAGGTTGACGATCGAGCCCAGTTCCTTCTCCCGAACCACCGAAAGCGCGGTCAGCATGGACGTAATCAGCATCAGCAGCATCGGAATCATGGCGGGCACCATGGCCGGCAGGCTCTTGACGTCCGGGTTGTAACGAAAGCGGGTCTCGATGGTGAATGCCCCCGCTTTCGCAGCGGCCCCCGGGCTCAGCCGCGACAGGGACAGGGTTTCGAGCCAGTGGGCGTGCATCCCCTGTACATAGCCGCGCACTGTCTCCGCCCGGGTGGGCATGGCGCCGTCGATCCAGGCACCGACGGCAACCGGCGTGCCGCGACGCAGGTCGCGGGCAAAGCCGGGGGGGATCTCGATGGCCAGACTGATCTCGCCCGCCCGCATGCGCCGATCCAGGTCATCGTAATCCTTGATCGGCGGGCGTTCAATAAAGTAGCGCGAACCGGAGAGATTAAGCACGTAGTCGCGGCTGGTGGTGGTCTGATCCCGATCAAATGCCGCAAAGGTGAGGTTTTCCACATCCATGTTGATACCGTAGCCCATGACGAGCATCAACAGTAAGCTGCCCAGCAAGGCGAGGGTCAAGCGGATTGGATCGCGAAGCAATTCCAATGTCTCGCGCCGGGAGTAGCTGAACAGGCGGAGCAGCCTGAAGCGGCTCGTATTCGCACCTGCATCAACGGCATGTGTTCCGGGCTGGGGAGGGGGGACGACAGCCGCCTCAATGGCCGGCGATGCGCCGACATCTTCGCCAGCCGCCTGCTCCAGGTAGCCTATGAAAGCTTCCTCCAGAGTATTTACCTTGCTAGCCTCAATCAGCGCCGACGGCGCGTCGCTTACTAGAACCCGCCCCGCATGCATCAGTGAAATCCGGTCGCATCGCTCGGCCTCGTTCATGAAATGGGTGGAGATGAAAATGGTCACCCCATCCAGTCGCGCCAGATCGATCATGATCTGCCAGAAGGCATCCCGCGCCACCGGGTCCACCCCCGAGGTCGGCTCGTCGAGAATCAGTATCTCGGGTCCGTGAATCATCGCAACCGCCAGTGACAAACGCTGGCGCAGTCCCAGCGGCAGGGCTTCGGGTAGGCTTTCCATCACCTCATGCAGGCCGAAACGTTCAGACATCTCCTGGACCCGTGAAGCAATCTTCTCTTTTGGCATACTGAAAAGGCGGGCATGCAGCATCAGGTTCTGGCGGACGGTCAGCTCTCCGTAAAGTGAAAAGGATTGTGACATGTAGCCGACACGGCGCCGGGTGGCGATATCATGGGGATCCACCGGTCGACCGAACAGCCGAGCCTTCCCCTCGCTGGCCGCTAACAGCCCGGTCAGCATCTTCATGGTGGTGGTCTTGCCGCAGCCGTTTGATCCCAGGAAGCCGAAAATCTCGCCCCGGCCGATACGGAAACTCACGTGGTCCACGGCAACGAAGTCGCCGAAGCGCATAGTCAGATTGTGAGCCTCGATTGCGGCCTCTCCTCCGGTGGTCGTCTCGCGGGGTGGGATACTGACCGGATGGTAGCCGTCACGCTGCGACTGGGGCAGCAGCGCAATGAACGCCTCCTCCAGCGAGGATGCGCCGGTCTTGCACAGCAACTCCCGCGGCGTACCGGTTGCGAGTATGCCCCCGGCGTTCATGGCCACCAGCCAGTCGAAGCGCGCGGCCTCTTCCATGTAAGCTGTAGCCACCAGCACACTCATATCCGGTTTTTTGGAACGGATACATTCTATCAGTTCCCAGAAATGCCGCCTTGAAAGTGGATCGACGCCGGTGGTGGGTTCATCGAGGATCAGCAGGTCGGGATCGTGAATTAGCGCGCAGCAGAGCCCCAGTTTCTGCTTCATGCCTCCGGAGAGCTTGCCGGCGGGACGGCCCGCGAAAGAGGCCAGCCCTGTGGCCTGCAACAGTTCGGCGATGCGAAATTCACGTTCCCGGCAACCGTGGCCGAACAGGCGGGCGAAAAAATCCACATTTTCGAATACGGAAAGAGTCGGATAGAGATTCTTGCCGAGCCCTTGCGGCATGTAAGCCACCCGCGGGCAGACCGTCCGGCGGTGACGCCTGTCGGCCATATCGCCTCCCAGCACCTCGACCCGCCCCTTCTGGATAGCCCGCGAACCGGCGACCAGGGAGAAAAGGCTGGATTTACCCACACCGTCAGGCCCGATGACGCCGACCATGCAGCCGGAAGGGAGCTCAAGGTCGATTGCGTCGAGGGCCAAGGTCTTGCCGTAGCGCAGACTGACCCCCTGCAGCCTGGCCACGGACGGGATCGTCTTCAACGGCGCGGTTTTGTCGGTATCGGCCCTCATTGCGGCAGGCTTACCCGCAGGCGGACCGGCCATGGCTTACGGGAATCAAGCCGCACATAGGCAATGCCGGGGAGTCCGGTTTTGACCTGCGTGATGTGTTTTCTGAGCAAATCCACGGGGATCTGTGCTCGGATGCGAAACATCAGCTTCTCGCGTTCGATGGCCGTTTCCACGGTCTTGGGCGTGAATTGGGCCACGTCAGAAATGAACGATACCCGTGCCGGGATTACATACCCCGGTGCGGCATCCAAGACCAGCCGCACCTCGGTGCCGAGGGCAACCTTTCCCGCTGCGGTCGTCGGCAGGAAAAAGGTCATGTAGACGTCGCTCAGGTCGACCAGGTTCAGCACCCTTCCTCCTGCTCCCAGTACCTCGCCCGGTTGTGCAATCCGGTACTGCACCCGGCCGTCACGGGGAGACTTGAGCGAACTGTCCCTGATGTCTGCCTGGATACGCTCGACAGTGGCCCGCGCCGCGTCAACGGCCGATTCAGCTTCGACAATCCGGCTGCGTGCCGTGGCGATGGCCGCATCGGCGGCGGCGACCTGGGCACGGGCCGAGCTCACCGCGGCCACGGAGGTTTGGAGCCGTGTGAAATCGTCATCGGCTTCTTGTTTCGACATGGCCCCTGTCGAAACGAGCGGAGAAGAACGCTCCCAGCGTTTCCTTGCGTTGACGAGCTCCGCTTCGCGCAGCCTAACCTGGGCAACCGCCGCCCCTTTCTCGCTTTCGCGCTGTGCCTTCTGGCTATAGGCAGTGGCGACCGAGGTCCGGGCTTGGTTCAGTTGGGCCTCAGCCTGGCGGAGCTGCGCCTCAAGCACTTCCGTGTCCATGATCGCAATCACCTGCCCGGCAGTGACGAAATCCCCCTCGCGGACCAGGATATCCTTCAATCGCCCGGAATACTTGGTGGCCACCTCAATCTCGACGGCCTCGATGCGGCCGTTGCCGCTGATCAGGCCGTCATTCTTTCCGGAAGCGTTGAATTTTTGCCATGCGACAAAAGCCAGAAAGCCCAGAACTAGCAGCACGGAACACCTGATCAGCCATTTTTTCCGTTGTACGTTCATCGAGGTGCTTTTCCCTTTTCGCATAAAATGGTTGCGTGTCAATACTTATACTTGAAAAGGAGATGAATCAGGTTCGCCGGCCATCCAGCAGGAGGCTCCTTGACAAGAATGGAAAAAGCTATTCAGGCAGCGACTATCGCAATGACAATGTAAACGAACAGCCTGAATGGTTTCAATGCCTACCCTTGCCTTTTATTATATTATCACGTTTATTCACCGTAATTTTTTTCGGGCTTTCCCTTTCCACGGCCAAGATCCTGCTTCTCTTGAAGGAAAAGGGCTGTCTGTGCCATCCGGTTGCCGTTTTGCCCTCCGCAACTTGTATTTCTTGTGCGGCTCGGCTCAAACCAATCCACCCCGCACTGAAGCGGTAACGCGTCCCGCAAATTTTTCGCCGGGAGAACCCCAGTGGCACCTACAAGGTTGCAACCGGGAGGCGAAGATTTCATCGACTCCCACCACCCAGCACCTCATAGAGAGTCGCCAGGTTCAGGAGCCGGAACGGGCGGACGCCAATCAGATTTTGCTGCGCGCCGTAGAGCGCGCGCTGGGAATCGAGCACGATCAGGTAGCTGTCGCCCCCCCTGTCATAGCGGGCGCGGGATAGCCGGTAGTTTTCGGTAGTAGCATCTGTCAGGGACTGCTGCGCCCTGACCTGTTCGTCGATTGTCCCCCTTTGGGCAAGAGCGTCGGAAACCTCGCGGGAAGCGCTCTGTGTGGCCTTCTCGTACTGGGCAACCGCAATGTCGCGGGCCACTTCGGCTACCTTCAGGTTGACCCCTCCCTGTTTTCCGTCCTAATCTAGGGGTGTATGTTGGAAAAATTTTTCTCCGAGAAATGCGTTACTTTCTATTGCGTCCGTAATCCACGCCAGGAAACAACCACCCGAATTTTAAGCATAAAAACCCTACCAAACAACACTAGTTTGGTAGGGTTTTTATTTTATCAACACACCACCCCGACGGCTGGCCTCAACGGCGTGTCCCTTTTTTATAAGCCTTATTTCGCATGCTTCTGATGTTTTCAGCGTCCCATCATCATGTCCATCAACCTGTAACCATCTTCCAGGAAAAGGCCTGTCTTGCGGGCGGAATACTCGTCATATCCCGCCACTCCCTCCGTGACTTCCGTTTCTCCGCCATAGATGATGAAAGGCACCGCATCGGCGGTATGGGTCATTATTCGCAGTGGCGTCGGGTGATCCGGTGTACACAGAATTCGGTATGCCCCGAATTTCCGTATACCTTCACTTATGGGGCCGACGATCTTGGAATCGAAATCCTCGATGGCGCGGATCTTGTTTTCCATGCTGCCGGAATGGGACGATTCGTCTGGCGACTCCACATGGAGATAAACGAAATCGAGGCGCTCCAGGGCAGCCAAAGCGGCTTCTGCCTTGCCCTGGTAGTTGGTGTCCAGGTATCCGGTCGCACCGGGCACCCTGATGATCTCCAGGCCCGCATAGACACCTATCCCCCTCACCAGATCAACCGCTGAGATTACGGCGCCTGACAGTCCGTATTTTTCCCGATAGGTAACCATACGGGGCGCTTTGCCATGCCCCCAAAGCCAGATGGAGTTGGCCGGGACCTTGCCCGCGTCAAGACGCCTCTGGTATTGCGGGTGTCGGGAAAGGATATCCCGGGAACTCTCCATCAGGCGGAGAAGTACATCAGCGCCCTCGCCCCTGGGGAGGAAGTCGGCTATGGGTTTGCCGCTGATGTCATGGGGCGGTGTCAACTCAAGCCTGTCTTTGCCCTTGCGCCAAACCAGGAGGTGACGATAGCTGACACCGGGATGAAACTCGAATTCTCCCCCTCCCAATTCATTTCCCAGGGTTTTTACCAGTTCTCCCCCCTCTTCTGTCGAGATGTGTCCGGCGGAGTAGTCACCCATGAAATCGGTTCCGTTATCGCTTCGGATGTTGACCAGGTTCATGCGGAAAGCCACGTCATCGGGGCCCAGCGACACGCCCATGCTTGCGGCTTCCAGTGGAGAGCGTCCGGTGTAGCACGCGCGCGGGTCGTAACCGAATACGGACAGGTTGGCTACGTCGCTTCCCGGTGGATATCCGGGGGGTATTGTTCTCGCGAGACCAAGACGCCCCCTTTTTGCCATGGAGTCCATGACGGGTGTGGACGCATACTCCAAGGGGGTTTTCCCGCCCAGTGCCTCTATCTTTTCATCAGGCATGCCGTCACCCAGCAATACAATATATTTCATGGTCACATCCTTTCTATTGCTATTAATGTCAACCTGCTAAAAAGGCAATCTGAAATCGTCACTCCAGTTCCAGTTATCCCCTTGGATGGAATTCCGCGTGAATCCTTTTCAGTCTCTCCCTTGTTACATGGGTATATATCTGGGTGGAGGAAAGGTCCGCATGCCCCAGCATGATCTGGACGCTCCGCAGATCGGCGCCGTTCTCAAGAAGGTGAGTCGCGAAAGAGTGGCGCAGGGTATGGGGTGATATATCCTTCCTGATTCCGGCCTGGGCCGCTCGCTTCTTGATGATATTCCAGAATGCCTGACGTGTCATGGGTTCACCGAGGCGCGAGAGAAAAAGGTATTCATTATCTCCGTCCTTGTCCAGTCCGCCCCGAACCATCGTGAGGTATTTCTGGAGAAACGCCGAGGCAGATTCCCCTATGGGGACCAGGCGTTCCTTGGCGCCTTTGCCAAAGGCCAGCAGGAATCCGGCGTCCAGATTCACCTCCCTTTTCTTCAGGCGCACAAGTTCGGACACGCGAAGTCCGGTCGCGTAGATGAGTTCCAGCATCGCCCTGTCTCGAAGATCACCGGCGATTTCCTCCGATGGAGCGGCAAGTAGCGCCTCCACCTCGCGGAAACTCAAGACCTTGGGAAGCTTGTCCACTGTCCTTGGAGCATCAATGAGGGATGCCGGATTACCTTCGCGGAACCCTTCTCTTTCAAGAAAACGGTGAAACATCCGGACACAGGAAAGCGCCCTGGCCCTGCTCCGCGGGCCCAGGCCTGATTCCTTCAGGGATGCAAGAAAAGACGCAATGTGAATGGGGTTAATCCGATCCGGAGACAGGCATCTCTGTTTTTCGAGAAAGGTAAGATACCTGCCGGCGTCACGGCTGTAAGCCTCAAGGGTGTTGGCTGAGAGCCCTTTTTCCACGGTCAGGAAGTTAAGAAACAAATCCAGAAAGTGATTCATTCTAATTTAAATCCAGGGATCAATCTTCTTCAATGGCCAGAAGAAGTCGTTGCCGTATCTCATCCAGTTTTTCCTCACTGGTGATTTTGCGGCCGAATATGTCTTTGACATAGAAGACATCGGCAACCTGATCAATCTTGGTGGATATCTTGGAAATCCCTATGTAAAGGCCCAATTCAGACAATGTGCTGGTGATACGGTACAGCAGGCCGACCTTGTCGTGGGTATAGATATCCAGAACCGTATAATCGCTTGATACATCATTGTCCACCTCTATCACCGTTGGAAAGCGGGGCTTCACCTTATCGGCAAAAATGCTCGGTCGATTGCGCTTTTCCACCAGTTCCCTGACGCGCGCTTTTCCCTGGATGACCTGACGAAGGTTTTCCTCCATTTTTATCCATCGCGCTTCATCTGTAATAACAAATCCCTGTGGCGAATTGACCTGAAGGATGTCCAGGACCTTCCCGTTGGAGCTTGTATGAATCTGCGCGCCCAGGATATTGAAGCCGTTGGCGGCCATGACACCCGCTATCATGGAAAAGAGCCCGGGTGTGTCCAGGGTGCATATGGTGTAATTGGAAAAGCCTCCTTCCATCTCGTGGGTTATATGGGAGACAAAAACCGACTTTTCCAGCCGCAGCAGCATGCTCACGTGATGGGCGATGGATCGGGGAGGGTTGGAGAGGAGATGGCGCGTACTGAGGGCCTTCAGTTCTTCCTTTGCCAGTGCGGTCGGGCAATCCTCGCCCAGGATGTCCAGCGCCTTTTTTCTTACGTTCTTCACCCTTTCGCTGCGCGCCTCCAGCCTGAAATCGCCTCTCTCCAGAACGGTGAAAGTCTTTTCATACAACTCTTCCGTCAGTCTGGCCTTCCATTCGGTCCACACATCGGGGCCGACCGCCTTCAGATCCGCATAGGTCAGGAGATAGAGCATCTTCAGGTTTTCACTGGTACCCATCTGCCGCGCGAACTGGATTATCATCTTTTCATCGTGAAGGTCCCGCCGCTGGGCGATATGGGCCAGAAGCAGATGGTGGCGCACCAGGAATTCCAGCCGCTCGCCGTCCTCCCTGGTAAGTCCCATCCTCCTGGAAATGGTCGGAATCATTGCCGCCCCTTTTTCGGAATGATTCCCGCCCTCACCCTTGCCGATGTCATGGAGCAGAGCTGCCAGGAGGAGCAGTTCGGGCTTTTCCACTTCACCGGCAATGCGGGTCAGGAGAGGGAGTTCTTCCCTGCGCTCTCCACTTCTGAGGCGGACAATCTCTTCCAGTGCGAACAGGGAGTGTATATCAACCGTATAGATGTGATATACGTCATGCTGCGCCTTGCAGTGAATCCGTTCGAATTCGGGGATGTAGCGGTTCAGTAACCCCAGATAATGCATGAGGCGAAGCGTGTCCCCTACCCCTTTCGAGCCTCTTAGAATGGAGAAAAAGGATGCATTAACTTCTTTGGAGCGGCGGAACCGGTCATTTACCAGATGAAGGTTTTCGCGCACCAGTTTCTTGACCTGCACTCCGATCCCCGCGCCATGTTTCCGGGCATACTCGAAGAGCATCATCAACCGCGCCGGGTTTTCGGCAACAACCTTTTCATCGGGTACGGACAACTCTCCCTTGACGATAAAGAAACCCTCTCCGATGGGTCTCCGGACCAGATATCCAACAATACCGCGGGTTCTCTCATCGGGCCGCAGGCATTTGGAAACCATCAGCGACCAGAACTGCTCCACGCGGGTGGCATGCAGATAGTAATCCCGGAGAAACTCTTCCACCCCCAGTTCGCTCCCCCTGTCCCGATATCCGAGGAAAGAAGCGACCCTGCTCTGGTCCGCGAAGGTCAGTTGGTCGTTTGCGCGGCCTGCCAGATAATGGAGCTCGTTCCTGATGCGCCACAGATATGACAGGGAGGAGTTGTATGTTTCCAGCTCGTCCTCCCTCAGGACGCCTTTCATAACCAGCTCCCGTGGCCGGGATATCTTGAAGCGTATTTTCGCGATCCAGAGGGTGGTATGAAGATCCCGCAATCCGCCCTCTCCCTCCTTGATATTTGGCTCCAGCAGATACACGGACGAACCGTATTTTTCCCTCCGTTTTTCCAGTTCATGGATCTTCCCCCGGATGAAAGCGTCGCTCCTGTTAGTAATTATCCGCGTGAGGGTCACCTTTTGCAGTTCATGAAACAGCTCGGCGTTGCCTATGATAAAGCGGGAGTCCAGAAGCGCCGTCTTTACTGTCATATCAGACTCCGCCATGGCGACGCAGTCATCGATGGTCCGGACGGAATAGCCGACATCGAGGCGCATGTCCCACAGGAAGTAGAGGATCTTTTGGGCGATGTCTTCCACATGGCGTCCGTTATCGCCGTCGTAAAGAAACATTATATCGATATCGGAATATGGATTCAGCTCTCCACGTCCATAGCCGCCGGTGGCCACCAGGGTGATGCGCTCCTTTTCGCGGCTATGGCTTTTCATGTCCGAGGTGACACACTCGAAGAGCTTCTTCATGAGGGTATCCACCATTTCCGCTATTAAACGGACCACGACGGCCCCGTCAGCGCCTGCCGCGTGTTCGCTCCGGACCAGTTCTCGGTAACGGCTCAGGAAATGTTTCCCCCCTGACAGGTAGAGGGGACGCATCTCTTCGAAGGAGGCCCTGCCGGAGTCGCCGTGGGTCTGATGGATGTCTGGAAAAAATCTGTCAATATCGAAATTCATGTCTCGGGAATGATATCAGTGGAGTCTCTTGATGTAGTTTCGTATCCCCTGCAAGATGCCGGACGCCGCGGACTCCTGGTATGCGTCGCTTGTCAGAAGCTCTGCCTCGTGTTCGTTACTGATGAAGGCGGTTTCCACGAGGATACTAGGCATAGTGGCGCCGACCAGTACATAGAAAGGCCCCTGCTTGACCCCCAGGTTTCGCGTCCCCGAATATTTCCGGGAAAGCCTGTCGCAGAGGGATTTCTGCACATCATCGGCAAGCCTGGCCGAGTCGTTGATCTTGTAGTTGGCCATAAGGTCAAAGAGTATGGTCTGGAGGAGACCGACCTTCTCCAGAGAGGTATTGTTTTCCCGGGCCGCAACCCTGGCGGCTTTGTCGGTCTTTGCCAGATTGAGATAGTAGGTTTCGATTCCAGCCGCCGCCTTGTTCAGAGAGGCGTTGGCGTGGATGGATACGAAAAGATCGGCGTTCACCTTGTTGGCGATGGCGGTCCTCTCCTCCAGGGGAATGAAAACGTCGGTCGAGCGGGTCATGACAACATCGATCCCCATCTCTTTCTTCATTTTCGTGGCGAGCTTCCTGCCGATTTGCAACACTACATCCTTTTCCTTCAATCCTCCGGGTCCCACGGCCCCGGGGTCATGTCCTCCGTGGCCCGGATCAACGACAATCCTCCTGATCTTGCCCGGTTTGAGAACGGCCCTTTTGCCAGGCTTCCCGTCAGCATCCGGTGTTTCGGAAATCTCGGGCTCAGAGAGAGACCTCTGCAAACTTTCTTCCAGGCGTGATATCTCCAGTCGTTTTTCCCCCCTGACATCGATGATGATGCGGAACGGGTCTGACAAAGGAAATATCTTGTATTCACGGATACTCTCTATATCAAGGACCACGCGCACGACGTCCGGTTGATACTGGCCCACCCTGGCCATCTTGAGCAGACCGTCACCGATGGGGATATCTTTCACCCCGGGGCCTACACGCGCCCCGGAAATATCGATGTATACCCTTTCCGGGAGTTGCACCTTGTGATCCCTTCGCAACTTGTGATGCTTATATTCCACTTCCCTGTCCAGAGTAACCGAAATGCGGGTATAATCCGGGTTCGACCAGGATCGCATTTCCGTTACCATGGCGGAGGGGAAGCCAGGCGCCACTCCCGTCTCTTCCATACGACGGCCGGCGCCTGCCGCCCTGCTGTCACTCTTTACCGTCGCCGCTCCCCGGCGGTGTTCCTTCACCCGCACCTTTGCCACGTGTGTCCGCGCTTTTTGACTGTATTGCAAAGGAGACGAATCAATGACCGTTCTTTCTTCCGCGAAGGAAGAATCCGGACGGAGGAATGCCATACATATGAGAAAAAGCGTCATGATTCCGGTTCTGCTCATCACGTCACACCATCCTTTTCAATTGATCCAGGATATTCAGCGCCTCAAGCGGAGTCAGGTTGGATATGGAAATCGAATCCAGCCTCTTCCTCAAGGGGTCTTCCGCTTCATCAAAGAGCGGCAATTGGGGTGATGTATCCGCCGGTTTCTGTCTCTTGCCTTTGGAGATACGGGGAATCCCCCCTGTGGCGTATTCCCCCTTCTCGAGATTCAGCAATATTTCACGCGCGCGCTCGATAACTTCGATGGGCATTCCAGCCAGCCTTGCCACCTGGATACCATAGGAATGGGAGGCGGCGCCTTCCGTTATCTTTCGCAGGAAGATAATCTGATCGTTCCACTCACGCACCTCAACCGTATAGTTCCTGACTCTCTCGCGGGTTACCGCCAACTCGGCCAGCTCGTGGTAGTGCGTCGCGAAAAGCGTCTTCGCGGCGCACGCTTCATTGTCATGGAGAAATTCGGCCACGGCCCACGCAATAGATACGCCGTCAAAGGTGGAAGTGCCACGCCCGATCTCATCAAGGATAATAAGGCTTCTCCGGGTCGCGTTGCGCAGGATATTAGCCGTTTCCATCATCTCCACCATGAAGGTCGATTGCCCCCGCGCCAGGTTGTCGGAGGCGCCGACCCGGGTAAAGATGCGATCCACAATGCCGATATGGGCTTCCTTCGCCGGGATGAAGCTTCCCATCTGCGCCATAAGGACGGTAAGCGCCACCTGTCGCATGAAGGTGGATTTTCCGGCCATGTTGGGACCGGTGATAATCAGCAACTGGTTCCCGTTCGTGTCCAGAAGGACATCATTGGGGACAAAACGCTCCGCAAGATTCACCGCTTCAACAACCGGATGTCGCCCTTCCACAATGGATATCCGGTCGCCATCATCTACCAGAGGACGCCGGTAATCCCTTTCATGGGCCAGTTCGGCAAGGGCGGAAAGGACGTCGAGGGTGGCGAGACTGTCCGCGGTCCCGGCAATCCTTTGCCCCTCCCCGGCCACCTGCTCCCGGATCTCCTGAAACAGGGAATACTCCAGTTCGTGGATTCTGTCCTCGGCGTTGAGTATCTTGTCCTCGTACTCCT
The DNA here is from genome assembly GCA_964517595.1 of uncultured Geobacter sp. GTDB lineage: Bacteria > Desulfobacterota > Desulfuromonadia > Geobacterales > Geobacteraceae > RPRC01. Next base: position 21,476 of record CAZFCG010000031.1, read on the forward strand.
TAAGCTCGCCGGTGATAAACCGTTCCGCGTTGGCAAGGGTCTGTTTCCTGATGTAATCCTCGGGAACTCCGGAAAGGTTTGCCCTGGTAATCTCTATGTAGTATCCGAATACTTTGTTGAAGCGGATCTTCAGAGAATTTATCCCCGTGCGGGCCTTCTCCTTCGCCTCAAGGCGGGCAATGAAACCTTTTCCCTCGCGGCTAACGGATCGCAGCTCGTCCAGTTCCCCATGAAACCCGTCAGCGATGATCCCTCCGTCACGCAGCAGAAAGGGAGGATTCTCCACGATACCGCGCGTCAGCATATCGAGCACGTCCTCGAGGGGATCTATCCCTGCCAGGGTTTCCTGCAAGAGCTGGGCATTGGTTCGGGTCAGTATTTCCCGCAAGGGTGGCAGGCGCCGCAGTGAGGTCCTGAGAGCAGCCAGATCCTTCGCGCTCGCTCCGGCCATGCTGATTCTGCCGTTCAGTCGCTCCAGGTCCTGAATGCCGGACAGGAGAGATGTTATCTCGCTGCGCCATCCGGGATCCTCGACCAGTTCCTGTATGGCGTCCTGCCTTGCCTTGATTTTATCAATATTTACCAGGGGGTAGTTGATCCATTGCCTGAGCTTGCGTCCTCCCATGGCGGTGACCGTGCGGTCCAGCAGACCGAGGAGGGCGCCTCTTTTCCGGTTTTCCGACAGGGTGGCGGTCAGTTCCAGATTTCTCCGGGTGGCCTCATCCAGCACCAGGTGTTCCGCGGTGGTATAGGCGGAGATTCCGGTGATGTGTCCGACGGTTCTCTTCTGAGTCTCCTCCAGGTAGTGGAGAATCGCGCCGGCGGCGGGCAGGCCCAGCCGCATCCCGCCACATCCCAGCGCTTCGGGAGAGGCAACGCCAAAATGGCCGGTAATGCGGCGTCTGGCGTAATCCTCGTCATAGACCCACTCTTCCAGAAAGGTAAGAGACTTTCCGTCCGTAAAGGGATGTAAATCCCGTAAATTGCGGCTGTCGCGCAGGGTTGCGGAAAGAAGGATCTCCCGAGGATAGAGACAGGCCATCTCACCCAGAAGGGACTCGATGCCGCTCACCTCGGTCACGCGGAATTCGCCGGTTGTCACATCCAGACAGGAAAGGCCCCATCTGTCTTCTTTCGAGCAGTGAAGCGAGACGAGATAATTGTTCTCCTTTGGCGTCAGGGTGTCGCTTTCCAGGACCAGTCCCGGCGTTATTACTCTGACAACCTCACGCTTGACAATTCCCCTGGCCACCTTCGGATCTTCCACCTGTTCGCAGATGGCGACCTTTTCCCCAGCCTCTATGAGTCTGGCGATATAGGGGTTGGCCGAATGATACGGGATGCCGCACAGCGGAACGTCGGCGCCGTCGGCATTCCTGTTGCGCGATGTCAGTGCAATATCGAGAATACTTGACGCCTTGACGGCGTCATCGAGAAACATCTCGTAGAAATCGCCGAGACGGAAAAAGAGGATCGCGTCAGGGTACCGGGATTTGATCTCCAGATATTGCCGCATCATGGGGGTCGCGTCAGACATGCCGCCCCCTTTGATGCGAAATGAGCTGAGAGCATCGGACAAAGGGCAATCGCAGCGAACGAAGGGCGCCTCCAACCGCCGCATTCAGGTTTATTCCACAAAAACAGGTCATGAAGGAAATCAATCCTTCCGTTCCTGGAAATGCAGGGGGCGATAGATATCTTTCCGGCGGGGTTCAATCCTTTCGCGATAAAGGGCCAGGTACTCCTCGCTGGTCGGTATCCTTCCCAATATGGACACCACGGCGCCCAATTCCGCCGACCCCAGAAAAACCCTGGCGCCGTTGCCCATGCGGTTGTCGAAGTTACGGGTAGAGGTGGAAAAAACGGTTACATTATCCGGTACACGGGCCTGATTTCCCATGCACAGGGAACAGCCGGGGATCTCCACGTGGGCGCCTACTGCTCCGAAAACGGAAAAGAGCCCCTCATCCCTGAGACGGGCAGCGTCCATGCGGGTGGGGGGGCATATCCAGGTGCGGACATCGGGGTTGAATCTCTCTCCCCTCCATATCTCCGCCACCGCCCGGAAATGTCCGATACTGGTCATACAGGAACCGATGAACACATCCTGAACCGGGGCGCCGGCGACCTCCGAGAGGGGCCTTACGTCGTCCGGATCGTTGGGACAGGCCAGTATGGGCTCCCTGATGGATGAAAGGTCTATATCGAGCACGGCGGCGTAATCCGCGCCGTCATCCGCGGCCAGCAGGCGGGGATTTTCCAGCCACTCTTCCACTGTCTTTATCCGTTCCCGCAGGGAATCGGGGTCACGATACCCCTCCGCAATCATGCGCTGCATCAGGTTCGCGCAGGAGCGGAGATGAACGGCAACGGTTTCCGGAGAAAGCTGGATGCAGGCCGCGGCGGCGCTCCGTTCGGCCGAGGAGTTGGTCAACTCGAATGCCTCCTCCACGGGAAGGTCCGGAAGACCCTCCATTTCCAGTATCCTGCCGTTGAAGATATTTATCTTGTTTTTCTTCGGTACGGTGAGGAGCCCCCTCCGGATTGCCTCCAGTGGGATAGCGTTCACCACGTCACGAAGAGTAATGCCGGAATTCAGGGTTCCGCGGAACCTTACCAGAACGCTTTCGGGCATGTCCAAGGGCATGAATCCGAGCGCCCCCGCGAACGCGACAAGACCGGAGCCGGCCGGAAAGGATATGCCGATGGGGAAACGGGTGTGGGAATCGCCTCCCGTGCCGACCGTGTCAGGCAGGATAAAACGGTTGAGCCAGTTATGGATCACCCCGTCTCCGGGCCGGAGCGCCACCCCTCCCCTCTCCGCTACAAAATCGGGAAGAGTGGCGTGCATCCTCGCGTCGGAAGGCTTGGGATAAGCGGCTGTGTGGCAGAATGACTGCATGAACATGGGCGCCTGGAATTTGAGGCATGCCAGCTCTTTCAACTCGTCGGCGGTCATGGGGCCGGTCGTGTCCTGGGAACCCACGGTGGTCATTTGCGGTTCGCATGCCGTTCCCGGCCGGACGCCCGGAAGACCGCACGCCTTGCCCACGATTTTCTGCGCCAGTGTGTAGCGCTGCCCGGGAGAGGGTTGAGGGTTTTTCGCGTGGGTAAAGATGGTGGCTGGGTCCATTCCCAGGGCGGTCCTTGCCCTGGCGGTCAGCGTCCCGCCGATGATGAGGGGGATTCTTCCACCGGCCCGGTATTCATCGGCCAGTGTATCCGGGCTCAGGGAAAAGGTGGAAACAAGACCGCCGTTTTCATTGGTTATCTCTCCCCGTCGAGTATCAATAGTTATCAGGTCGCCGCTTTTCAGGCCGGAGACCTGGCATCTGATGGGAAGGGCGCCGGAATCCTGGGCGGTATTGAAAAAGATTGGGGCGATGGCGCCTCCGAGTATCACCCCTCCGCGCCGTTTGTTGGGCACCGAAGGGATGTCGTGACCGATATGCCACAACAGGCTATTGCAGGCGGATTTCCTGGAAGAGCCGGTGCCCACCACATCGCCGGCGAAGGCCACGTCATCGCCCGCTGCGCGGAAGGCCGCAATGGTTTCAATTCCGCCGGGGAAACGGGACCTTCCCATGGAAAGGGCGTGGAGCGGGATATCCGGGCGGCTCCAGGCATCCGAAGCCGGAGAGAAGTCATCGGTATTGATCTCTCCATCGACCTTGAAGACACGAACCCGTATGGCTTCAGGAAGCGGGGGGCGCGACAGGAACCATTCCGCCGTCGCCCAGGACTCCATAACCATACGCGCCGCCGGCAGGGCACGGGCAAGTTGGGCGACCTCGTCCAAGGCGTCGTATACCAGAATATTCCGGGAGAGGGCCGCAGCGGCTTCCTCAGCATATCCTGGGTTTTTCAGCGCCTGTATGAGCGGCCTGATGTTGAAGCCGCCCATCATGTCGCCCAGGATGCGCAGCGCGTCACGGGGGGTGACCAGGGGGGAGTGGAGTTCTCCCATGAAAATGGCCTCGAGGAACTCCGCCTTTACCCGCGCCGCCGGGTCCACGCCCGGCGGAACCCGATCCATGAGTAGTGACAGGAGGAGTTCGCCCCTCCCTTCGGGGGGAGAGATCAGGAGATCGCACAGCGACCGGGTTTGGGATTCATCCAGCGGCAGGGGGGGGATGCCCATGGCCCGTCGCTGGGCTTCATGGTTCAGATATTCTTCAAGCATATTTGGAACTCCAGATAATGTATGTATGATGCAACCGGTGAAAAGACGTCATACCCGCGAAAGCAGGTATCCAGAAGGTTTGTTGCGGCCTGGAATCCGTCCTTACTCTCCGCTCACATCCAGGGCCGCAATCCGCAGGGACGGCGAGCCGACTTCACCAAAGAAGCGCAGGTCGTTGCCAATCATCTCGACCGCTCCGAAGAGGCCGATGATGTTGCCGGAAATGGCTATCTCCTTGACCGGATAGGCAATCACGCCGTTTTCCACGTAGAAACCGGAGGCGCCCACGGAAAAGTCCCCGGAAATAGGATTGGCGGTATGCATCCCCATTACATCACTGACAAACAGACCTTTGTCCATTCCCGCAAGGAGATCCGCGGATGAAACTGAGCCGTTTTCAATATGGAAATTGCTGATTCCCAGATGAGGAGGGCTCTTTATTCCCCTGCGCGTCGAGTTTCCTGTGGATTGGGCGCCGTCTCTGCGCGCCCAGTAGCCGTCATAGAGAAAGCGCGCGAGTCGGCCGTCCTCTACAACCAAGGTGTCCTGCTGGGGAACTCCTTCAGCGTCGAAGGGCGCCGTGGCCATGCCTCCGGGAAGGAGGCCGTTGTCCCGGATACGGATGCTCGAGGAGAAGACCTTGTCTCCCATGCGGCCGGCAAGCATGGATTTTCCCTTGAGGACATTCTCTGCGAGAAACGACGGCGCCAGGACCTCTAGGATGTCCGCCGCAACCTGATTGTCGAGCACTACCGGACAACTCATGGTGGCTATCTTCCTGGCGCCGAGAAGGGCCAGGGCCCTTGAGGCCGCCGAGGCGGCGATTTCCTCGATGTGGATGTCCGAGAAATGAGTCCCGAAGCCGAAATCCCACCCCATCTGCGAGTCGTCGCCCTCTTCGGCGACAACGGAAACACTCGCGGAAACGGAGGTGCCGCGAAAACCGGCCTCAATGCCCTCGGAGTTCATGATATACACCTCGTACTCCGATTCACCATAGGATGCCTTGCGGACCCTTTTGAGGCGGGAGTCCACGGCCAGGGTAAGACGCTCCAGTTCCATGGCCCGTTTCACCTTCTCCTGCTCGTCAATGGCGGCCAGACCGTGATCCAGCAGTCTCGGAACGACGGGAAACGGCGCCGGAGAGGAAAACCCGTTCCAGGAATCAGGCGTCTGGTTTTCCGCGGATACCAAGGCGGCATCGACCATGCGTTCCAGATCCGCGTCGGACATGCTGGTGGAATAGGAAAAGCCCATCCCCCCGGATTTAAGCGCCCGCAGGCTGACCCCCACCGGCGATGAGCATTTAAAGGAGTCGATCTTCTGTTCCTTTACCTCCAGGGAAAGATTGCGGGAGGTCCCCACGGATATCTCGAAGCCGTTCACGGACCTTCCAGAGATTATTTTTTCTATTCTTGCGGCCAGTTCTTTCAGATTCATGGGTTATTCCCGCTCCCTGGCGCGGCTCAGACCGCGCTTGATTCCATTTTCAGCACCATGGCTATTTCGTCGCAGTCCGGAAACTTCACGCAGTTTATGCAATCCTTCCAGACCTTCTGCGGCAGCTCGGACTTGTCCACAATCGTAAAACCGAATCTGCTGAAAAAATTCGGTTTGTAGGTCAGGCAGAAGACCCTTTTCAACCCCAGCGAGCGGGCTTCGTCAAGGCATGCCTGCACCAGCCGCGTACCGATGCCTTGTCGCCCCACCTCCTCGACCACCGCCACCGATCGTATCTCGGCCAGGTCCTCCCACATGATGTGAAGGGCGCAGGTTCCGAGGATGCGGCCCCCTTCCTCCAGGACGTAAAAGTCGCGTATTGCTTCATACAGGTCGGACAGGGAGCGGGAGAGCATCACACCCTGGTTCGCGTAATGGGACAACAGCTTCTGAATCTCCCGTACATCCTTTATCTGGGCCTTGCGGAGCATAGCTTCTTATCCTTTCCCCCGTGGTGGTTTCTGTATCAGAATAAATTCATAATCAGGATTCGGGAAGGCGCCCTTCCTGGATCATCTCCCTGGCGTGCTCAAGGGCCTTTTCCGACGGTTTCGCGCCGCTCAGCATCCTGGCCAGTTCACGCGCCCTCATGTCTTCCGAAAGGGTTTCCATAGATGTCCGTGTCCGGCCCGACTCCGTATGCTTGGTAACCTTGAAGTGGTGATCCGCGCAGGCCGCCACCTGCGGCAGATGGGTGATGCACAGGACCTGCTGATTTCCCGCCACCCGTTTCAGCTTTTTTCCCACGGTGGTGGATACCGCTCCACCTATTCCGGAATCCACCTCGTCGAAGATAAGTGTCGGCACGTCGCTTTCCGGATGGATCTGTTTCAGGGCGAGCATAAGCCTGGAGAGCTCTCCGCCGGAGGCAATCCTGGCCAGGGGCTTGGGCGACTCTCCCGGATTGGGAGAAAAAAGGAACTCGACACGCTCCATTCCTGTTGCCCGTGGTTCGTCATGTTGATGAAAAGAGACATGGAAACCCGCGTTCTTCATGGCCAGGTCAGCCATTTCCCTCTCCATGGCCGCCTCCAATTCCCCGGCGGCTTCGGAGCGCGCCCGGGAAAGGCCTTCACCTGCCTCGCGGAGCCCCGATTCGAGTTCTTCCAGGCGCGCGCGAAGCATCTCAAGGTTTTCGTCCCGTCCCATCAGCGTTTGCAGCTCCCGGCCCGTTTCCTCTTTGAAGGAGAGGATTTCTTCTATTGTCGGGGCGTATTTCCGCTTCAGCCGGCGGATGAGATCGAGGCGGTCGCTCACCGCCACGAGACGTTCCGGATCAGCCTCCATCCTGGTTCCGTAATCGCGCAGTGAAAGAGCGGTGTCTTCAAGTTGCAGGTAAGGCTCCCGCAAACCGGAGGCAAGGGAGAGGAGTTCAGGGTCAAGCCTTCCCGTTTCCTCCAGATCCTCGATGATACGCCGGAGACGGCCGAGAATGGCGCCTTCTCCGTCATACAGGACATCATAGGCGGAGATGGAAGACCTTATCAGCCTTTCTCCGTGGACAAGACGCCTGTTTTCTTCTTCAAGAGACTCATCCTCGCCTGGAACCAGCGCGGCCTCCTCTATCTCCCGCAACTGGAAAGAGAGGAGATCCATGCGCCGGCAGGACTCCCGTTCACCCTGCTCCAGGAGGAGGATTTGTTCGCGGGTCTTCTGGTAATCCTCGTAAAGCCCATGATAGTTCTCGCGAAGGGAATCGATGCGTCCAAACCCGTCCAGGAGAAACAGATGGTTTTCCGGCTTGAGAAGCGTCTGGGATTCATGCTGGCCGTAAATATTGACCAGCATGGAAGATATCTCCGCGAGGAGTGAGAGGGTGGCGGGGCCGCCGTTCATGTAAAACCGGCTTCTCCCGGAACGGGACAAGGTCCGTTTCACCAGGAGTTCGCCATTGGCGTCGATACCCGCCGACGCAAGCCTCCGCGCGACACCTTCCTCGTCCGAAAGGTCAAAGAGGCATTCAACCGCGGCCTCCTCTTCACCGGTCCTGATCAGGTCAGTTGAAGCCCTGCCGCCCAGGAGGAGGTTAACCGCATCGATAATTATTGATTTGCCGGCGCCCGTTTCTCCGGTAAGGACGTTCAATCCCGGATGGAACGAGACATGGAGGTTATCGATGATGGCTATATTTCTGATTACAAGTTCATTGAGCATGGCTCGTCCCGATGCAGGCGGTCCAGGGTGTCCCGACGGGAAATGCTTTTCACGCGGGTCTCCGCGCCTATCGCTCTCCCCACTTCAGCTTGGTCCGCAGTACCTCGAAGTAGTCGGTCTCTCCCGAAAGCATCAGCCGCGTCCTGTGGTCCGCCCTTTTCACGGAGAGTATATCCCGGTATTCAAGGGGCACTCCCACCTGTCCGTCCAGTGTGAGCATCACATTTTCGATGGGAGAGTCCAGGGTTATGATCACTCTGGATTCAGCGCTCACCACCAGCGGTCGGTTGGTCAGGGTGTGGGAGCATATGGGAGTGACAAGGAGGCAATCGACGCTCGGATCAACGATGGGTCCGCCGGCGGACAGGGTATACCCCGTGGAACCGGTCGGGCTTGCGACAATCAGGCCGTCGGCCTTGAAAGTCGCCAGAAATGAACTGTCCACCGAGGTTTCAAGGGTAATGATCTTCGCCGGCGCCCCCTTGTTGATGACGGCGTCATTGAGCGCCTCGTAGACGCCGATGGTCTCCCCTCCCCTTGCGTGGGATACGCTCAGCATCATGCGGCGGGAGGTCGTATAGTCTCCCCTCAGGTATGACTCCAGCGCCGGATAAAGACCGCTTACCGGTATCTCGGTCAGAAACCCGAGACTTCCCAGGTTTATGCCGAGGATGGGTATCTCCCTCGCACCCACCAGTCTGGCGACTGAAAGAAGGGTCCCATCGCCTCCCAGGACCACCACCAGATCCGCCATGGACGGTATTAATTCTCCAGTGAACCCGTTTTCACATTCAAGGTATCGTGAAAGACGCTCTTCAACCAGAGGTGTCAGCCCTCTGTTTCTGAGCCAGAAAAGCAGTTCACCCGCCACCTCGCGGCAACGGGGGTCCTGCACCTTGGCGAATATGCCGATGTTTCTTCCCGAAGATCCGACGGACACTGAAAAAGGGGGCGACACTTGTTGCATGCTCCGGTCAAGGGCCGCTGAAGGCCCGTTTAATGTGCTTTCGTGCTCCATTAGTAGCATGAAATATCGAGCATGTCCAATGGTAACGCGTTGTTGCGTTGCGCCGGCGTTCACTATATACTTTGGGAGCCTAACCGTTACCAATCCGGAAAAGGAGAGAACCGTGCCGGGCCATAACCACCATTATTTCCTTGAAAACAGGACCACCGAGTCTTTGACGCCTTCGAATCTGCGGCGACTCTTCCTGAAGCATCTGGAATATACCCAGGGCAAGGACAACTTTTCCGTAACCAGACACGACCTCTACCTGGCCCTCGCCCGTTCCGTGAGGGACCTGCTGGTGGAAAGGTGGCGTGACACCCAGCAGGCCTACTACGATCAGGACGCGAAGCGTGTTTATTATATCTCCATGGAGTTCATGATCGGCCGAAGCCTGGGGAACAGCCTTATCAATCTGGATCTGGTGGATGTGTGGAGGGATATCCTGAAAGAACTCAACCTGGATCTGGCGTGCCTTGAAGAACTGGAAGAGGAGGCCGGTCTGGGAAACGGCGGACTCGGTCGTCTGGCTGCCTGTTTCCTTGACTCCCTGGCCACCCTGTCCATCCCGGCATATGGTTACGGAATAAGATACGAATACGGCATTTTCAGCCAGAGGATAGTTGACGGCGCCCAGGTGGAGGTTCCGGACAACTGGCTGCGCTATGACAACCCCTGGGAATTCGGCCGCAAGGAACATCTTCACGCCATAAAATTTTACGGCAACGTCGTGACGACGAGGGACGAAGACGGCAGCGAACACAGGTGCTGGGTCGACACGGAAGACGTCATGGCCATGGCCTACGATATCCCTGTTCCGGGGTACGGAAACAACGTCGTGAACACGATGCGCCTCTGGAGCGCCAAAGCGACCCGTGAATTCGACCTGCATTTCTTCATCGAGGGAAAGTACATCGAAGCCGTGCAGAAAAAGATGCTCACGGAAAACATATCAAAGGTGCTCTATCCACCCGACAAGGTCATGGAGGGAAAGGAACTTCGCCTGAAGCAGGAATATTTTCTGGCTTCGGCTACCCTCCAGGACATCCTCTACCGCTTCAAGAAGCAATATCAGGATCTGACGATGCTTCCCGACAAGGTGGCCATCCAGTTGAACGACACCCACCCCGCCCTCGCCATTCCCGAGATGATGCGCCTTCTCACCTGTCACGAGCGCATGGACTGGAATACCGCCTGGGATATCTCCGTGCGCGTTTTCGCCTACACCAATCACACCATACTGCCGGAAGCTCTTGAAACATGGCCGGTCTGGCTGCTGGCAAAGGTATTGCCCCATCATCTGGAGATTATTTTCAGAATCAATGAAGAGTTCCTCGAGGAAGCCAGGAAGCGTTTTCCCGATGACCTGCAACGGATCAAGCGAATGTCCCTGATCGAAGAAGTCATGGAGAAAAAGGTCAGGATGGCCCATCTGTGCATTGTCGGCAGTCATGCCGTAAACGGGGTCTCCCGGTTGCACTCCGAGATCCTTAAACGTGATGTCTTCAGAGATTTCTACGAAATGTTCCCTGACAGGTTCAGCAACAAGACCAACGGCATAACCCAGCGCAGGTGGCTGAAAAAGGCGAATCCGGAACTCTCCGGACTTATCAGCGAGCGCATCGGCGCCGGCTGGGTCACCAACCTGGATGAACTGGAGAAACTCAGGTCCCTGGCGGAAGATCCCGCTTTCCGTCAGAGCTGGCGGGAAGTTAAAAGAAAGAACAAGGAAAAACTGGCTTCCTACATCCTGGCCAGGAATGATGTCAGGGTATCTCCCGACTCCCTGTTCGACTGTCAGGTCAAGAGGTTCCATGAATACAAGCGTCAGGTGCTGCAGGTTCTTCACATCATAACCCTTTACAACCGTATCAAAGATGATCCGGAAAGGTTGTCCACCCCCCGCGTCTTTGTCTTCAGCGGAAAGGCGGCCCCTTCATACATCATTGCAAAGCTGGTAATCTCCCTCATCAATGCCGTTGCTGAAACCATCAATGCCGACAGGATCGTCGGAGACCGCCTCAAGGTCGTGTTTCTGGCCAATTACAGCGTTACCCTGGCAGAGCGCATCTTCCCCGCCGCTGACCTCTCAGAGCAGATCTCCACGGCTGGAACGGAGGCGTCTGGCACGGGAAACATGAAGTTCTCCCTGAACGGCGCGTTGACCATTGGAACACTGGACGGCGCGAATATAGAGATCATGGAAGAGGTGGGGGAGGAATTCATGTTCCCGTTCGGTCTCCGAACCGAACAAGTCGCCGAACTGAAACGCAGGGGCTACAATCCCCGGGAATACTACCATCGGCTCCCGGCGCTGAAACAGGCTCTGGATATGATTGCGGAAGGGTCATTCTCCCCAGAAAAACCGGATCTGTTCCGCCCTCTCGTTGATTCCCTCCTGAACCAGGGCGATCCCTACCTGGTGCTGGCCGATTACGAAGACTACGTCCGCGCCCAGGATGAGGTTGGCAGGCTCTACCGCGAACCGGAGGAGTGGACACGCTGGTCGATTCTCAACACCGCCGGAATGGGTAAGTTTTCCAGTGACCGCGCCATTTCTGAATACGCCAGGGAAATATGGAATACAAAGCCGGTCCGGATACTGAAACGCAGGCCGGTCAATGGAGAAATCCATATTCCACCATCATGCGCGAAAGAGTAGACTCCATCTCCATGAAAAAAATCGAAACGGAAACAGCCCCTCTGGCGGAACGCATGCGCCCCCGCTCCATTGAGGAATTCAGGGGCCAGGAACACATCCTCGGCCAGGGGAAACTCCTCCGCAGGCTCATCGAATCGGACCAAGTGTCATCCCTCATCCTCTGGGGCCCCCCCGGGTCCGGCAAGACCACCCTCGCCCGCATCATCGCCAATGCAACGCGTTCCCACTTCATCTTTTTTTCCGCCATCCTGTCAGGGGTGAAGGATCTGCGCCAGATCGTCAAAGAGGCTGAAGAGCAGCAGGCGGCGGACGGAAGGCGGACCATACTGTTTGTGGACGAGATCCACCGCTTCAACAAGGCCCAGCAGGACGCCTTTCTTCCTTACGTGGAAAAGGGATTGCTCACCCTCATCGGCGCCACCACCGAAAACCCCTCTTTTGAGGTCATCGCCCCCCTCCTCTCCCGCGGCAAGGTCCTGGTCCTGAAACCGCTGCGAAAGGAAGATATCGAGCAGATCCTGGAGAATGCCCTGTCCGATGATACACGGGGGTTGGGAGGGCTTGGCCTCAGTATGAGCAAGGAGGCGATTTCCTTTATCGCCGAACAGTCGGAAGGCGACGCGCGCATTGCCCTGAACACACTGGAAACAGCCGCCCGCATAGCAGCCGACGGAACGATCGGCCTGGACACAGTCAGGGAAGCGGTCCAGAAGAAGCCGCTTCTCTATGACAAGGGGGGGGAGGAACACTACAATGTCATTTCAGCATTTATCAAATCCATGCGCGGCAGCGACCCGGATGGCGCCCTCTACTGGATGGCGCGCATGATCGAAGCGGGCGAGGACCCCCTGTTCATACTGAGACGCATGGTCATCCTGGCGTCGGAAGACATCGGAAACGCCGATCCCAGGGCGCTTCAGGTGGCCATCGCGGCCCTTCAGGGCTTCCAGTTGGTGGGTATGCCGGAGGGAAGGATCATAATGGCCCAGGCAGCCACCTACCTGGCAACCGCTCCGAAGTCCAACGCATCCTACCTGGGCATAGACGAGGCCCTGGCGGAGGTCAGAAAGAGCGGCGCGCAGCCGGTTCCGCTCCACATCAGGAACGCACCCACAAAACTGATGAAGGAGCTGGGCTACCACAAGGGTTACCGCTACGACCATGATTATGAAGGAGGGTGTTCCTCCCAGGAATTCCTGCCGGAGAGGCTTCAGGGAAAGAGGTACTACCGTCCGGCGGGCCGCGGGTACGAGAAATACATAAAGGAGAGGATGGAATTCTTGAGGGACAAGAAAAAGAAGGGGTGATTCTCCGGCGAACGGAATATATGCCTGTGAGGCTATTGCGACATTCTTCGAATTTATCAAATAAAAAAGGCGGGAGAAATCCCGCCTTTTTCCGATTTCGTGACAGTTCAGATATCGAAGTAGAGGGCGAATTCCATCGGGACCGGACGCATGCGGACGGGGTTTACCTCCGCTTCGGTCTTGTACTCAATCCACTTTTCGATAACGTCAGGAGTAAAAACATCTCCCTTCAGAAGGAATTCATGGTCATCCTTGAGGGCCTTCAGGGCTTCTTCCAGGCTCCCCGGAGCGGAAGGGATATCGGCGAGTTCTTCCGGTGTAAGGCCGTAGATATCCTTGTCCAGCGGCTGACCCGGATCGATCTTGTTTTCGATGCCGTCCAGGCCGGCCATGAGGATTGCGGCGAAGGCAAGATACCCGTTGCATGAGGGATCCGGGGTGCGGTATTCAACGCGCTTTGATTTCGGATTGGAGGAGAACATGGGGATCCTGATGGCGGCCGAGCGGTTGCGGCTGGAGTATGCCATGTTCACCGGCGCTTCGTATCCAGGCACGAGACGCTTGTAGGAATTGGTGGTCGGGTTGCAGAAACCGCTGAGAGCCCTGGCATGCTTGATGATGCCCCCGATAAAATAGAGGGCCATCTTTGAAATGCCGCCATACCCGTCGCCGGCGAACAGGTTGGTTCCATCCTTCCAGATTGAAACATGGGTATGCATGCCGGAGCCGTTGTCACCATAGAGGGGCTTGGGCATAAAAGTAACGGTTTTTCCATTTCTCAGGGCAACGTTCTTGATGATGTACTTGAACCACTGAAGTTTGTCGGCCATAACAACCATGGAATCGAAACGCATGTCGATTTCGGCCTGGCCACCCGTAGCAACCTCGTGGTGCTGGCATTCTACTCGGATACCCACATTCTGCATCTCGAGAACCATTTCGTTTCTCAGGTCATTCTGGGAATCGGTCGGGGGCACCGGAAAGTATCCCTCTTTATGGCGGGGCTTGTATCCCAGGTTCGGAAACTCTTCCCGGCCGGAATTCCAGATACCTTCCGAGGAGTCAACGGCATAGAAGGACTGGTGCGAGCTTGAGTCGAATCGCACATCGTCAAAGATGAAAAACTCCGCCTCGGGTCCGAAATAGGCGGTGTCACCGATTCCGGTGGACTTCAGATATGCCTCCGCCTTGCGTGCGATGTTGCGGGGGTCCCTGGTATAAGCCTCTTTGGTAATGGGATCGTAGATGTTGGAGATAAGGCTCAAGGTCGGTATGGCGGTGAAGGGATCCATCTTCGCGGTGGAGGGATCTGGAAGAATGATCATGTCCGATGCGTGAATGGGCTGCCAGCCCCTGATGGAAGAACCGTCAAAGCCGAGGCCGTCCTCGAATATGTCTTCGTCGAACTCACTGATGGGCACGGTGAAGTGCTGCCAGATACCGACAAAGTCCATGAATTTGAAGTCAACCATGAGGGCGCCGTTCTCTTGCGCGAATTTTACAACTTCCTGTGGTGTCATACGTAATCTCCTTTGATTATTTACGATTGATGACTAAATCGCATCCTGTCCCCGCTCTCCGGTTCTGATACGCACTATTTCTTCAACGTTGGTTACAAATATCTTGCCATCTCCAATACGTCCGGTTTTAGCCGCCATCTCGATTGTTTCAATGACTTTCGCTACGAGATCATCTCCGACGATTATTTCCATTTTGATCTTGGGGATAAAGTCCACGACGTATTCGGCCCCGCGATACAGCTCGGTATGGCCCTTCTGTCTTCCGAATCCCTTGACCTCGCTTACCGTTATCCCCTGGATACCAATCTCGTTGAGCGCTTCCTTTACTTCATCCAGCTTGAAAGGCTTGATAATCGCCTCAACCTTTTTCAATCCATCACCCCCTTGAAAAGATTAATGTAATCTTGTCAGAGTTCTACGTTAAGTGCTGCACACTAATGCTTCGTGAACATCCTTCTGCAAACAACTTGCCAAACAAAACCTGGAGCGTTTTTGAATATAATTCAGATAGATACGCATACACCACAAAAAGTCGCACAGGCAGACAGCCTAAACAACAGGCGCAACCAGCTCTGATTGCTGAATAATGAGGCATCACCTCCCTTTCGAACTGTATTCCGGGACCGACAAATGGTCGCTTAGGAACTGTAAATGAATAGCATGGTCAATATTGCGTTCAGATTCAGTTCA